>CAYSQQ010000007.1:15856-16932 GCA_964433275.1 uncultured Thermotogae bacterium | reverse complement strand
CGCCGATAGCTCAATTTCCTTATCGCAAGCTTGCAGCTTTGTTGCGCTCCGGAATTTCGGTTGTCTTCACCATTCTGCGAGGCTCAGCAAAAAGGAGATGCCCAAAACGTGTCATTTAAGCAACAGTATTACGGATTTTCAACGGCGATTAGCAAGGTATTTCTCTACTTCAATCGCGGTGATGGCGCCGTCGCTTGCAGCGACGACGGCTTGGGCATAACGATTCACCCAGCTGCGAACATCCCCGGCAGCAAAGATTCCCTGAATATTCGTCTGTAATCGGTTGTCGGTAATAATATATCCTTGTTCATCAAGCGCGAGGGTGTCGCGGAGAAAGTCCGTGGCAGGAATATGGCCGATACTAACAAATATCCCGTCAATAGCTATTACTTCTTCTTCGCCGGTTGTCAAATCCTGTAATTTAACCGCTTCGAGAAGAGTTTCTCCCAGTACTGCTGTGACCACTCTATTCCATAAGAAATATACTTTTGGGTTCTCTTCTGCCCGACGGCGGAGGAGCGGCGCAGCACGCAAAGCATGAGGATCATGTTGAGGGTGGCGGACTACGATTCCCACTGATTCCACGAATTTAGTCAGAAATAACGCTTCGGTCAAGCTAGCGTCACCTGCTCCTACTTCCAGAATACGTTTATCACGAAAGAAATAACCATCACATGTAGCACAGTAGGAGAGACCGCGGCCTTTGAATTTAGCAGCTCCAGAAGCAATAAGTTCACGCGGCTTTGTACCGGTGGCAATGATGATTGTTCGGGTAAAATAAGTCCCTCTATCGCTCGTTACAGAGAGTAATTCACCGCTTGCTGAGATGGCTGTGACAGCGGCAATTTCGATTTTGGCTCCGAAGCGCTCTGCCTGACGCTTCATTTGACCCATTAACTGCGGACCGGAAACCTGCTCCTCAAACCCCGGGAAATTCTCCACGCAGTCGGTCTCGTTCAACTGACCGCCAGGGAGGGCGCGTTCCAGCAATAATGTATTAAGCAGCGCTCGCCCGGCGTAAATGGCGGCAGTCAGCCCGGCCGGCCCGGCGCCGATGATGATCAGATCATATTGTT
>CAYSQQ010000007.1:0-15756 GCA_964433275.1 uncultured Thermotogae bacterium | reverse complement strand
ATGGCGGCAGTCAGCCCGGCCGGCCCGGCGCCGATGATGATCAGATCATATTGTTGTGTATTCATCTCTCTTCTGTCTCCAAAAATTAACCACCTCAAAATTCAGTATTTTCTGTCATCTAACTGTCAGCGGGGAATGAATTACAATCTCCTTCAGCAGCTGCTTGCGGAATAATATTCTATTTATCTTCTCATTGCGAGGCGGGGGTGCGGTTATGAAGCAAAACTCGGAGCGAGATTCCTCGCTTTGCTCCGACCAAGCTATCCAATCCCATTTGCGCCAGAAATTGAGATTACTTCGCTATCACTCGCAGTGACAGAATGTATTATATGTCAAACTCTTCCAGAGAGAAGAGACCATCACTCTCTTCCACTACTTGTCGGATCTTTGTCTTTGCTCTCTCCAGTTCTTTCTTTACCGCAGCAGCGATCTGAACTCCAGTTGCAAATAGCTCCAACGCCTCTTCAAGCGGCAATGCCTCTTCTTCCAGTCGCTTCGTTACCTTTTCCAAACGGGTGAGTGATTCATCTATCTTTATCTTTTCTTTCGGGGTATCCTTCTGGGTGGCTATCACTGAGCACCTCCTCTATCTGAGCAGTCAGCCGTCCGTTGTAAAGCTGTGTTGTTATGTGTTCTCCTGTGGTAATTTCATCAGCACAGATAAGCGGCTTGTTGCTCCCAACACGAAACGTAAGTGAATAACCACGCCGCAGCGGTCCATAGGGATCGGCAAGGCGTAGAACCTCTTCCAGTCGTTGACTCTTCTGAGCGCGCAGGCGCAGCGCTTCCCGCAACGCGCGACTGATCCGTTCACTGAGCAGATCGAGCCGTTGTTGCTCATCATGGATCTTACGTAGGGGGAACCGGAATATATAGCGGTGCAAATTATCATCCAGAGTTTTGCAACGACGGGTCAAGTGATCGGTTATCGTTCTGTTGAGCATGGCTGTCGACTGGAATATCCGATCGCGGAGAGTATGCTGATCCGGAACGGCAAGCTCGGCTGCTGCTGATGGTGTGGGAGCACGTAAATCAGCCACGAAATCTGCAATAGTAAAATCGATCTCGTGTCCAATCGCTGAAATTATGGGAATGGTGGACGCAAAAATCGCCCCTGCCACTGGCTCGCTGTTAAACGGCGCCAAATCCTCAAGTGATCCGCCACCGCGGGTCAGAATTAATAGGTCGAGAGGAATCGTTGACTCGCTGAACCGCTGGGCAGCAGCGAGAGCAGCAATAATCTGATCGATCGCTTGTTCTCCCTGCACTGATGATTCGAAGAGAAAGATATCCACGGTTGGCGAGCGGCGGGAAAGAGTGGAGATCACATCTCTGACTGCTGCTCCGGTGCTCGAAGTTATCACACCGACACAGCGGGGAAGCAAAGGAAGTTTTGTTTTCAGTTCAGGCGCAAATAGTCCTTCTTGCTGGAGTTTAGTTTTCAGTTGTTCAAATTGGAGTTGCAGTGGTCCAAGGCCGGCCGGCTTGATCAACGATGCGATGAACTGATAGCGACCGCGCGGTTGATAGATCGTCAAATGCCCGTAAGCGAGAACTGAAAGACCAGCCTTGATCTGCGAGGAACGCGTTCTATTGCCACCGAATTTAACAGCGGCAATTTCAGAGCTCTCATCTTTGAGGGTGAAATAAAGATGGCCTGATGAAGCACGCGTAAGATTCGATATCTCTCCTTCCAACCACACCGAACCGAAGTTGCCTTCGAGCAATTGCCGCGCTTCCTGGTTCAATTGTGATACAGTATAAACAGGGTTCTCTGCCATCCTCTCTTCCTGCTAGTTAATTAATTGCGCGAACTATTATACGCACTGCTCAATGATTATTCTACTGGCAAGCTCTCCTGCCATTTATCGAGCGATATCATGCGATCGCGTTCTGATCGGGCCTCTGCTGGTCGTAGTCTGGGTTAAGTCTTTCTCTGATCTTGCGATAAAGGAGAAGTCACAAGCTGTTTGGCCAATTTCTCTTCTACACTTCTTGTTTTGGCATCTATGCATCCTGCCTTTCCTGTCCGGTCATCGATTCGAATCGTGGTCAGAACGCGGTTGGCCCGGTGGCACATCGTTTTATGACAGCGTTTAAGCAACGCGAATACTTCATCAATCTCTCCTTCGATAATCGTGCCCATAGAAGTAAGCTGGTAGGAGAGCCCGCTTTTGTCAACCAGATCGAGCACCACTGCTATATCCTTACTTAGACTCTCGCCCTTGCCGAGCGGGACGATGCTGAATTCTGCTAACATAGTTACCTCCAATATTACAGGTTTTTTTCCACCGTTGCGCGGTAATTGCCGCATTAGTCTCTTAGTCTCTTTGTGACTGAATAACTACAATAGAACAAACGCAACTAAAACTCCAAAGATGGAGCCGGTTCTAACGCCGGATCGTGCTGCTGCCCAAGATGAATATATCGAAATGCTGCTGTCGCTGCGATCATCGCTCCATTATCAGTACACAGCTCAGGCGGAGGAAAGAAAGGCTTAATTCCGAACCGTTTCCCATGTGCTGTTAATCTTTGGCGCAATAGCGAATTCGCTGCCACGCCCCCCACGACGGCGATCTGTGTTAGTTTATAGCGCCGGGCAGCTTTCAATGTTTTGTCAACGAGAACATCGATCACGGCTGATAGAAACGAGGCAGCGACATCTTCTACCTTATGGGTTGGATTCTCCCGCAGGTAGTAGGCGGCAGCGGTCTTCAGGCCGGAAAAACTGAAGTCAAACCCGGTATCACTTGCCATTGGACGGGGAAACCGGATTGCTGCCTGGTCACCCTTTGTCGCCAGTTTATCGATCTCTTTACCGGCTGGATAATCAAGGCCGAGCATCTTGCCTGTTTTGTCTAACGCCTCTCCAGCAGCGTCATCGCGTGTTGCGCCGATAAGCTGGTACTCACCATAGCGGTGCACTTTCACGAGACTGGTATGGCCGCCGGATACGATCAATGCTAAAAACGGCGGCTTGACTGTTGGATGGGCGAGCCGATGGGAGAAGATGTGTCCCTCTAAATGATTGACTCCTAAGAAGGCTGCTCCGCTTCCGCAGGCGATCCCTTTTGCGGACGAGAGTCCGACAAGGAGCGGGCCGACCAGCCCTGGTCCGTAAGTGGCGGCAACGAGTGAAAGATCGCTGAACTTTATTTTGGCGTGCTCCAGCCCTTCTTTCACCAAATAAGGGAGTTTGCGCAGATGATTGCGGGAGGCGATCTCAGGTACGACTCCGCCGTACTTCACATGCAGCGCGGCTTGAGAATAGACAATATTGGCTAAGAGAGCGGTTTCACCGCGCAAGATGGCCACCGCGGTCTCATCACAAGATGTTTCAATTCCCAGTGTATATACTGAACGATTCATGAGTGATTTTCAGTGGCACCTGTGCTCTGGCTTTAGGAGAGCGATATAGGGAAGGTTTCGGTATACTCCGGCATAATCCATGCCATAGCCGACGACGAACAGATCTTCTTCGAGGAAGAAGCCGACATAGTCCATTTTGATTGCCTCTTCCCGCCGAAATGGCTTATCCAACAGAGTACAGATACGGAATGATGCGGGGTTACGGGCCAATAAGCCGCGTTTAATATAGTTGGCGGTACATCCGGTATCGACAATATCTTCCACGATCAGTACATCGCGACCGGTGATGGAGTGGGATAGATCCTGCAGTAACCGGACTGCCCCGGGAGAGGTAGAGCTGCCGTATGAGGAGATCGACATAAAATCATACTCCACCGGGATTTCGACTGCGCGCATCAGATCTGCCATGAACATCACTGCTCCCTGGAGGATGCAAACTGCAATCAGAGGGCGGTGTTCTATATCTTCCGCTACTTCCGCAGTTTGATAGTCAGCAGATATCGCTTTACCAATATCCTTTACCCGTCTCTGGATAGTCTCCTCTGGGAAGAGAATCCGTTCCATCCGTTCACGCATCGTTTTCTCCTACCTGTAAGGTTTGTTTATCACCGCCTTGAGCACAGCAATAGGGCGGCATCAGATAAATCTTATCGGTCTCTTATCTTAAACTTATTTTCCAATTGTTCCATCCGCACGGTAATACCTCCATACTCCAAGTCAGAGTAAGGAAGCATCGCTGCGCCGGAGAATCCCTGTCGTCTGATCGCATGTGTTTTGGCGCAAATATTATTCCGCACCCAATCCCAGTAGGGATGATCAAACAGATCGCTTGATTCAGTGAGCATTCCATTGTGAACGCAAAATGCCAGGCAAGAGACACTCGGCGGTCCATCGAAGAAGGATATTCCACTCCCTGCCCGTACCGGCATCAATGGACCGGTATGACTTCCACGCATAAAACCAGCCACAAGATGGCCGATTTCATACGGTGCAATAATCTCCCCAGTAGCAGGAAAATCTTTCTGTGTGCGGATGAGCATAATGGGATCGTCTTTACCGACATATTTACCGGCGATGTTGCGTAGACGAGTAGTGCTGCACGCAACAGATTGCGCGTTGGTAAGACGCGTGTGAATCGATTCTACGACGAAACGACCATTATCACGTAACAGCGCAACGAGATCGTACATCTCTTCAGGGGTGACCAGCTCGATCACCCGATCACCCTCTGTGTGTGAGACGTCGATCACGGTAAAGGAGAAACCTTTACTCATCGCTGGCGCGAGAATCAAGCCGGAGTTATACATCGGATCGGCAAATCCCAGATAAAGCGGCAAGTTAAATGCTCCCGGCTCTGTTTTATCTGCTGCAATGAGGAGGAACGGCTCATTCTCCCGCTCGTCAAAGGTCATCTCAGCGATTCCAGGCCCCAACCCGCAAATATTCCCGGAGAATGAGTCAGAGAGTAAATCTTGTCCTGCTCCGTACAATCCTTGTCCTTTAGCGATTTCCGTCCCTGCGAGGAACGCATCCCACGCTAACCGGTGGATCTTTTCGCTGTCTGAACCGAGCTCATGGGAGAGAAGGATTATGATGTCATCCCCGATATTGCCGATAAAATAGTCGAAGATCAGATCTCCTACTGCTTCGTCAATATAATCTTCTACTTCCATTAAGACATCGTGACTGGGAATAATATGCCCTCCAATACTGCCAATGTCTGCTTTGATTGCGCTTAGTGTTATTTTCATTCTTCCTCCTGGGATTAAACAAGGTTCGCTATCTTAGCCACTATCGTGTTGCATAATTATAGCTTAAACGACGCAATTTTGCAAAGCGGGTGGGAGTCAGGAGCCAGAAGTCAGGAGCAGGATTAAGGGGGATTAAGCAGAACTACGAACTCTTTCCTTCTTTAACCCAAAACCCAAAACTCAAAACCCAAAACTTTCCGTCTCCTTTTCCGCTCAGTGCGCTCTGTGGTTTCTTTCCGAACCCTATGAATTCTACGAACTCAATGAACCCTACGAACTCTTTCCGGATGAAAGATTGTTTATTGTGCGGCGATACTCCAGCAGTGCCAGAGTTCTCTGCATCTCATTGAAGACGATCATCAGTCCTTCATCGACTCCCATTCCCGGTTTCGCAAGTATCTGGTCGGGTTGTACAGCCAAGGCAACTTGTGTGCACACCTGGGCGGAACGATCGGTCTCATTACTCGTTCCACCCAGGTAGGCGCCTATTCCTTTCTTTTTACAATCGATGATCGCTTCAATTGTATTTTCTATTCCGCCTAAGTCCGGCGTCTTGATCTGAATCATATCAACAGCAGCCGCAGCAGCGAATTCACGTATGTCTTGCAAAGTATTACACCACTCATCAGCGACAATTTCCACCCTCCCGCCGCGGCGACAAATCTCCTGTTTGAGCCGACATAACTGTTTGATCTGTGCCTCTTTGCCGCCGGCATCAAGCGGCCCTTCGATCCGCAGCAGATGTGGCGCAGCTGTCGCTTCCAATTTCAATAGGTATTCAGCGATACGTGATATATTACCCTCAAAGAGGAGTCCGATCGTCCCGTAAACATCGATATGGAATATCGGCTTGTAATCTCTACCTCCCAGAGCGATGCAACGGTTCTTTAACCAATTAATATACTCTTGTAACAGCTCGCCATGCAAGCCTAATTTGTCGCGCGCATTGTTAATAAGTCCATGGGGAAGAACCTGCACCCGTTTGAGAATCGCTTTATCGGCGCCTGTATAGCGATCATCTCCTGTCTGGGCGAAGATGGGAACCGGCTTGATCTCTTTCCATGCGAGTCCGTATTCCTCAACGATCACCTCAGTCATTGTCACTCCCTGTTCTTTTGCTGTTGCATCGAGCAACGCCTGCGATAATCCGTAGCGAATGGCGGTATGGAGAGAATCTCCATTACTGAGACGGAAAGAATCATATTCGGCAGTCATCTCTCTAAATGAGGTCAATCTCCGTCCCACAAGGGTTGGCGCCAAATCTTTCTCAATCAGCGGGAGGTAGTTGTGTGCAAGAAAAAGCGGGCCACGGCCACCTGTTCCAGAATATTGGACAGCAGCACAATCGCCGTATGCCACCTGCCCATCTGTTAATATAAGGATGAGGGATATCGATTCTCCTTGTTGGCGGATATCTGTAAACTCTGCTGTCAGCGGTTTGCCGCGATAAGTAAAACCGTCCGGCTGAACACCGGCTTTGATCGCCTGCTGGTCATCAAAATAGAAGCCGGTTAATCCAGGGGAAGTTAATACTTGGGCGATTTTCATCTCGCGGTTGTTTTCGCTGTCGGGCGACCGACAAGACGTCCCTGTCCAATGGCGTATACGTCATCTATGACCATCTGAAAGTTAGGTTCGCGATGTTCTTTCTTTCCTCTTGCAGTGATTTTCTCGCGATGAAATTCCTTTACCGCATGATCAAATGGCAGATTACCGAAATCAAGGAATCTGATTGCTCCTTCTGTGTCGCGTGCCGGCAGCATAGTTCCACGTGTATACCGGCTGGGAGCGAACGGCACATCGATAATCCCAGCCGTAAACCCTCTCACAGCCCCCTGTGCCCAATCACCGTCTCCCAGCTCCAATATTTTATCGATGATCTGTGTCACTTCAGATCTGATCATTGCTTTTTCAGTTCTCAGTTTATCGGTCTGCTCAATCGATTGGTCTTTGAGCATCTCTACCATCTGCCGGGTCGTTTTGAGCCCTTGCGCATTGGCCTCTTTGGTCGGAATTCCGACTGCTTCATGCGGAGTTTTAACGATTATCTTATTTGTTTTGGCTAACGCTGCTACAGCTGCGCCCCAGGCGATCACTGCAAATGCCCGTGCCTCATCCTGCGGAAACCCTCCCATCCACTGATGAAAGACCGTTGTCACCAGTACATCGGCGAATCCTTCCTGTGCCAGATATTCGGCTGCTATCTCCTGTAATGTTTGGATGGATGCTATATCCTGCAAGAGATGCCCATTTTGCCCGCAACCGAAAGTGATGAATTTTACTCCTTGTTTGGCCGCTAAAATCCCTTCAATAATTCCGACCACATGTGATATAGACGGGGGAATCAAAGTGCCGGTCAATGTTCCGTACAGTTCGCGGTTGATCGCTATTCCATGCTCATAATAATAACCGACTAAGCGATCGACGTATTGCCAAGCAGTGATCGTAGATTCCAGTGAGACATCTTTAGCATAGGGGATATTATAACTGATCCCCCCCCCTTCAAAGTCAGTGAATCCGCCCGCAAGGGATATCTCTGCCAGTAAACGAGCATCAGGGGTGCCATGACGGATTTGCAGTGGCCGGTCAAGCGCCTCTACCAGGTGACGACATGCAGCAATACCATAGTTGACTACTGGGAATCCATTAAGCATTGAACGTCCCATGTTTTTACTCTCTTCAATCCCTTTTTGTGCTGCGTTATACTGATTTTGACGGGTATAACTGTCAATTGACGTCGGAAGAATGTCAGCTCCGCCCTCATCTTGCAGATAACGAAGCAGTTTTATCTGTTCTTCGAGAAGAGTCACTCCAGCTCGTGGTTGAATGAGAATATCTCCACGGCTGACCGCACGCTTCAGCACCGCTGCCACGTTTTTCTTGCCCGGGAGCTTGTTGTGGTAAGTGATTGCCTCCGCAATGTCCACGTCTTTGCCTGTCGGCCATTCAGAGAGGACCTTTCCACGCATACCGAAAAATTTTTCTTTCGGCAATCGTTGGTCGCTGAGCTCTGTCTCCATTATTCCTTTATCCTCCTGCATATTCAGTGCTCTATTGCGATTAACTGTTGTCGATGATGGATTATGGTCGTCCTGCCGCGGCAGTACCTTTGCTGAAGACGGCGTTGCCGCAGTGCCAGCTTATCACTGGCCGCTATCAGCTCGGAGAATTTGTCAGCGCGTATTTCGTATTTCGCCCTCCTTTTTTCAGTCGTATTGTACGACAACAGCTACCACAAATAAAGCCATATTACAAAAATTTTAAATATTGAGCATTCACCTTTGCAAAATGGAAAAAATAAACCTGCAAGCTTATCTTTTCTTTATTCTACATGTTACAAGTTGCAGTCTTTAATCCAATATGTCCCTATTTTCTCTGACCTTCAGGAAGTAAATATTCAGTCAACCCCGTCCCCTGTAGTCGGGCTCGTCTCTGAGCCCGACAAGAAAATGGAAGGTCTAACTTGCACTTTTTCGGGGTCAGGGACGACCCCGAATACCTGATAGACGGGGTTCGCTGAATACTTACTTCAGGAAAGCTAGCAGAACTCTCTATACAGTTATTAGATAGCGACGCAACAGATTGAATGCTGTCTTTGGCATCTCTTTAGCCAGTAAACCTGCTGTTGATATTATATACTCCTTATCAAGGAAAAACTTCCCGGTCAGCGGCGTAAGAACAGTCTTTTCTTCTGGCAGACGTATTGCTCCGGCAAGCATAACTTGTGGGAATTGATGATGGACTAAAATTCCGCCGGTGCCGATTATTTTATTGACTCGCGTCAGATCTTTCCCTCGCTGCAGAAAGACTTCTCCGTGGGGTGTGAATGCTTGCTCTAATCTCCCTGCATGTCGGTTCATTGCCGCTCCCACTGCTGCCCGGCCAATGATCGTTTCGAAAAACAGCTCTTTCTCAGAGGTGCAAATTTTGGTGGGCTCTTCCCCTAAAGAAATGATAAAATGGTCCAAATCACCACTAGAAAATGGGAGGTTTGGATTTAATTCTCTTCCAATACGCAGTAAACAGGGTTCTCCCACTGCGGCAAACAGACTGGCTGCGCTGTAGCGCATTCCAAGATCACCTTCAACAGTCCGTTTCTTCCACGGCTCAACCAGACCTTTTAACGCCACTCCTGACGATGTCGGGTCGCCTGTGGCCATCGAATGTACATCTGTCGTTGCTCCACCCACATCAATCACAACTAATTCGCCCCACCCTTTATTTTCCCCATCCCCCTCTGCCAGCAGTTGCGCGGCATCCATCACCGCAGAAGGAGTAGGCATTACTACACTATCAACGAAACGCTGTGTGGTACCGAGTCCCTTGGCCTTAATGATTCGTTCAAGGAAGACGGCGCGGATCGTCTGTCGCGCCGGTTCGATATCTAACTTCTCAAGTTGCGGCATCACATTATCGGTGATGCGGACATCTTTCCCTGCTGCCTGCAGGACTTCATGAACCTCATCCTGAACCACTTTGTTCCCGGCGATAACTATCGGAACATCAAGCAGAGAACAGGCCAACATGCGAGCATTGTGCAGAATCGTGTCACTGTTGCCACCGTCGGTGCCGCCGGTCAGCAGAATGATATCAATGTCAAGTTCATTGATCTTTGCTATTTCTTGGTTGCTTAATTTGAACGCAAAGGTTTGTAAGACTTTCGCTCCTGCGCCGAGAGCGGCCCATTGTGCAGCTTGCGCGGTCAATTCCGGCACAAGACCAACCGCCACCATCTTCAATCCGCCGGCTGCGCTGCTGCAGGCCAGTTTAAGATCCGCCTGATCAGCGATTACCCCTGTCTGTTGCTCTAGTTGTGTAATAGCCTGCTTGAGACCCTCATTCACATCGCTGCTGATCGTTGTCGGAGCGGCGCTTCTTCCTAACAGCTTGGCCGCATCACAATCAACGGCCGCCACTTTAGTGAATGTGCTGCCAATATCAAACAGAAGTGCAATCGTCATCGTCGGTTCTTAGTCAACCAGGCCTAAATCATTCTTCAAATCACGGATCGGTGCATCCGGCAGCGTTCCCGGCGGATAGACGCGATCAAAGCCCATCCCCAGAAAACGTTCTTTGACCTCTTCCCAATTCTGTTTACCGATTACCAGATTTCCTCCCACATAGAGCAGGATATCATCTAATCCGGCCTCGATACAGCGGTCGCGAAATCCCTGACAGTCTAACTCACCGTGGCCATACAAAGAGGAGACCAAAATGGTGGCAGCATCTGTTTCGATCGCTGCTTCGATGAAATCTTTCTGCGCTGAGAGAACCCCGATATTGACTATATTGAATCCTGCTTCGCTGAACGCATACTCAAGAATTTTGTTCCCTACTGCATGGACATCAGCTCCGATTACGCCCAGCACTACCGTCTTTTTTTCTGCCATCTCCTTGCTTCCCTCCCGATAGAACAACTAACCGGTGACCCGCCGGAGCAGGGCGATGATATCATCGAACTGCTTTGCTACGTACGCACCTGCTTGTGCCAACCGTTCTATCTTGGCGGAAGGACGACCTGCTGCTTGTTCGATGATTGCTGCTGCATGTCCAAAAACAGTTCCTTCCGGCATATCTTCGGTAAACCGTCCTGCTACGTAGGCGATCAATGGCTTGGTGAACTTTCCCTGTTCCAGGGAGTCGGCCACTTCCTCTTCAAAGGTTGTTCCTGGCTCAGAGAAGAGCAGAACAGCTTCTGTCTCTTCATCTGCCTCAAATAAAGGGAGCAGAGCTTGTGGAGGTGTGCCGATCAGAGCATCACCACCGATACTAACACTGGTGCTCACTCCGTAGCCGGCACGTTTGACCATCCATGAACACTCTGCTGTCATGCCTCCACTGCGTGATATAACACCGATACAGCCAGGAACGAAGCATCGTTCTGTGTTATCTCCGCCGATCGCTCCTAACTTACATCGCTGCGCCGGGCTGATTATCCCGACGGAATTCGGTCCGACAATTCTCACACCATGATTCTTTGCCAGCTGAAGAATTTTGCTGGCATCAAGTTGAGGAATATTCTCCGTAACGATGAGAATAAGTTGGAGATCGTTGGCCACCGCCTCCCAGACTGCGTCCAGCACTGCTGCCGGAGGGACATAGATGATGCTCGTATTTAACTCGTGCGCGTGGCATGCTGTTTTGAGCGTGTCATAGACAGGAACGCCTTCTACATTCTGCCCGCCGCGACCCGGAGTTACACCGGCTGCCACCGGCGTGCCGTAATCGAGCATCAATTTCGTCACCATTGATGCTTCTCTTCCGGTGATCCCCTGGATAACAACCGTTGATTCTTTTCCGACTAAAATAGCCATTATTCTCCTTCCTTCCAGCGGTCATAATCGGGATAGACTTGCCGCATCTTCTTCACCATCAGGTGGGCCGCCTGTTCGAGGGTGATATCCTCGCCGTGGTACTCGATTCCTGCTGCTTGAAAAATTTGCTTGCCTTCCTCGTCATAAGTTCCAGCTTCGCGGACGACAACTGGAAATTGCGAGGGATCGATTCCCATCTCTGCCAGGGCGCGAACTACTCCCTTGGCCATCACATCAATCCGAGTGTTATTCGTTATATTATGCGCCAGAAAGAGTCCCTTTACTCCCTGTTTGGACAAAACTCCGCGGCAGAGTTGATAGACTTTGCTCTCCGGTGGATTGCCGCCGATTTCACTATAATTGGCCGGTCGGCCGCCATATTGACGCAGCGCGTCCATCAATAGCAGACTTGCGCCGCCGCCGCCGCACATAAATCCGATATCCCCGCCATCGAACTCAGTGTAACGGGCCGTGCCACGGTAGGCTTCATCTTCGCCGGCTGCAATCAGTTTTCGTTCTAATTCTGTCAGCGGTCGCCAGGCACGGTCACTTCCCGGTTGAACCATCTCCGCGATCTCCGGCTGCCGGTAAAGTGCATTTTCATCGATGCTCAGCACACAGGCAGCAGCGATAAGGGCGTCCTCATTTGTAATTACCAGCGGATTAATCTCCACTATCGTGGCATCGAATTTGATGAACATCTGATAGAGACGCATGAGAATCGTGCCGGCCTGGCGCAATAACTTACCTGTCAAACCGAGATCAGACCAAATTTCGATCGCCTTGTATCCTGGCAGCCCAAGCAGCGAATCGATAAATGTTTTGCTCGCCTTGCCTGGATGCTCTCTGCTTAACTCTTCAATATCGATCCCACCGAGCGTGCTGGCGATGATTACAGGGCATTTGGCGGCCTTATCGATCGTTATCGACAGATATAATTCTTGCTGAATCGCCAACTTCTGCTCGATCAATAGCGCCTCGATTGGATAGAAAGAGACAGTCATTCCAAGAATCTGTTCTGCTTGGCAGAATACTTCTTCTCTACTCGCGGCAAAGCCGATCGCTCCTGCCTTACCTCGTTTTCCTACCGGAATAAGCCCCTTGACTGCGACAGGGAACCCGATCTGCTGAGCGATCTCTTCAGCCTGAGCAGGAGTTGATGCTACTTCTCCTATTGGGACGGGAATCTTCAGTTTGCGCAACAATTGTTTGCTATTATGCTCGAGGAGACGCGCCATTTTTCATTTCCTCCTTAATTTGGTCCAGTTGCCAGAGAATTACTTATAAGAGAGAGTTAACAAAGATAATTTTGGTTGTTTAAACCTGGGTCAGCTCATCTTCCTCAGCTCATCTTCCTTAATTGCAGCGGCAACAGCGAGTAGACGTTGGGCATTACGAACGACTGGATAGTCGATAAATTTACTCCCATCAAGCGTAATAGCGGCGTGACCAGCAGCTTCTGCTTGCTCAAACGCAGTGACTACCCGCTTGGCATACCTAATCTCCTCTTCTGACGGCGAGAAGATCTCATTGACCGGTTCAATCTGATCTGGGTGGATGACGAGCTTCCCTTGAAACCCAAGTCCTCGTGCTGTGGTCGCATCAGTGCGTAATCCGTCTATATCCCGAATTTCGGGATAAACTGTGTCGATTGGCGGCTCCAGTGCTGCAGCGGCAGAGGCGTTGACCAGACAGGAGCGGGCATAGAGAAGCTCCATCTTCTCTGCCGAGAGCTGAACGTTGATATCGGCAGTGTAATCTATTGCTCCGAAGCACAGTCGCTGCGCACGCTTAACAGTTGTAGCGATAATATAAGCATTACGGATGCCTTTGGCGCTCTCCACCAGCGGGATAAGATCGATAGAACCGATCGGCAGAGATCGTTTATCTTCCAGATAAGAGAGATACCAATCGACCTTACTCAGATCTTCCGCTTCTTCTGCTTTAGGAAGCACTATTCCATCTAATTGGGAAGAGACAACTGCTGTTAAATCATCGATAGTGAGACCTGTGCACAGCGCATTCACCCGAATA
The DNA here is from genome assembly GCA_964433275.1 of uncultured Thermotogae bacterium. Lineage (GTDB taxonomy): Bacteria > Bipolaricaulota > Bipolaricaulia > UBA7950 > UBA7950 > UBA7950. The sequence continues at coordinate 2,288 of CAYSQQ010000007.1, read as the reverse complement.
TAACAGAAGCTATTGCGGGGTCTTTTCAGAGCTTCGGCAATCAGCTCGCGGGTCGATCTTTTTTCTGTTAGCGGCACTGAATCTTCCAAATCGAGAATCACCGCGTCAGCATTAAGTTGCAATGCTTTCTCTACCCTGCGGGTTACATTTCCTGGTGCAAAGAGCAATGATCGTAAAACCATCGGGAGCTAACCTCTCATAGTGATTTAGTCTTTGCGGTCACGACAAAGATAGGGCACAGCATCTTAATCTGTACCCGCCTTTACGTGCCTTTGAGCATCTCTACAATAGCATAATTAAATGTGTAATGCAAGTGTAAGCCTTGAGTATCAGGGCAAGTACGCTTAAAGTTTGCCCCAGGGAGCCGTTGCAGGATCAAAAGAGAAGGGTAAATTTAAGAAGCCGTTCTCTGAGCCTGCCTGCCTGGCAGACAGGTGCCCTGCGTACTCTGCGGCAGGATGCCGTTGACTGTCGGGGAAAGCGACCGGCTGCATGCTAATTAAAGCGTGGTTGAGCTGAAAAAACTCGATCGATCGACGTGCAATGTGGCATAACTTATAGTAGCTTGAGGGTGAAATTTACAGGAGGAAAGAGTATGAGAGCTACACCACAGGCAAAGTCATCAACTGGTCGGGATAACAAAACAACTATGACTGACAAGGTAGATCAATTATTCGCTGCGTGGGATAAGCCGGATTCACCCGGTTGCGTCTTGGGAATCATCGAGCGCGGCCGAATGATTTACAAACGTGGCTATGGAATGGCCGACCTCGAACATGATATCCCTATCTCTTCCAAGACAGTCTTTCGCATCGCCTCCACCTCCAAGCAATTTACAGCGATGTGCGTCCTTCTGCTGGCTGAGGAAGGGAAAATCGCCTTGGACGATACGATTGGGAAATATCTGCCGGAGATGCCGCAATATGAATCTTCCATCACCACTTGCCATCTCCTCTATCATACCAGTGGCATTCGCGATTATCTTGATTTGATGGGTTTGGCAGGCATGCGTGAGAACGATTACTACACAGATGATGAAGCACTCGCCATGCTGGCGCGACAGAAGGAGCTCAATTTTAAACCAGGGGATCAATATTTGTACAGTAATGCCGGTTATTTTTTGTTGTCAGTGATCGTCCAAAGAGCCAGCGGTCAATCGTTACGGGACTTTGCGGCAGAGAAGGTCTTCCAACCGCTCGGCATGTCAAGCACCCATTTTTACGATGATCATACGATGATCGTCAAAGACCGCGCCATTGGGTATTCTCCTGTTAACGACAGCGGCTATCGAATAAACATGACCACACTCGATATAGTAGGAGACGGTGGTATTTTCACTACAGTGGAAGACTTGTTCCTTTGGGATCAGAACTTCTATCAGCCTAAATTGGGTAAAAGCTTACTCGCTCATCTTTTGTCGCCAGGGAGGCTTAACAACGGCAAGAGATTAGACTATGCCTGCGGATTGATCATAAGAGATTATAAAGGGCTGAAGATGATCAGCCACGGCGGCGCCTTCGTCGGTTTTCGTGCTGAAATGATTCGCTTTCCAGCGCAAGAGTTCACAGTGATCTGCTTGGCCAACATGAGCAGCATCAATCCACATCAGCTTGCCCTGCGCGTCGCTGATCTTTACTTATCCGATCAAATTACCGGCGAAGGAGATAGCAGCACAACAAGCAAGGTCAAAGAACTTCCATTATCAGAACTTGAGGACAAAGTTGGCGTCTATCACAGCCCTGTCACTGACACAATCTTGGAACTATCAGTGCAGGAGGACAAATTAATCGCTGCGATGTCCGGCTTTGAGTTCCAACTTGTTCCTGTCAGTGGGACAGAGTTTCGCGTCGCAGAGACACCGATCAATATTAAGTTTGCACAGGAGGAAGAGCAGCGAGTGCATCTGCTGATCGAGGGAAGAAAACCTGACACCCTGCAAGCGATCAAAGTTGTTTCCCTCTCTGCTGACCAATTGGCAGCGTATAGGGGAGACTATTACAGCGACGACCTGCAAACGACCTGCAAAATCGTGCTTGAGAACGGTCAACTATATATTAAGCATAAAAACTCGCCTCCAGATCCGTTAAAACCGGCGCTTGGTGATATATTCAGAACCAGTGGATTGACGCTCCATTTCAGCCGCAGCCAAATAGGTCAAATCACAAGTTTTACGGTGAACACAGGGAGGGTGAAGAATATTCGCTTTGCCAGATTAAGGTAACTACTTGTTAGTTGGTAAGTGCCACGACATCGTAGACTGCGAGATGTGCCACGACATCGTAGACTTT
>CAYSQQ010000006.1:8437-17836 GCA_964433275.1 uncultured Thermotogae bacterium | reverse complement strand
CCGTGTTCCCCGGCCTCCAAGGGGGGCCGATGATGCATGCCATCGCTGCCAAGGCAGTGGCCTTTCACCAAGCCAAAAGGCCGCAGTTCGTTACATATCAGCGAGCCGTACTGGAGAATGCTAAGGTCCTGGCAGATAGACTGATCGCAGAAGGAATGTGCCTGGTCACCGGGGGAACCGACAACCATCGCATCCTCATTGACCTCACCCCTACCGGCATAACGGGGAAAGCGGCCGAATCGGCGTTGGGTGAGGTCAATATAACGGTGAACAAGAATGCCATCCCCTTCGACCCCAAACCTCCGAGTATCACCAGCGGAATCAGGCTGGGTACCCCCGCGCTTACCTCACGCGGATTCGATGCTCAAGAAATGGTAAGAATAGCTCAGCTCATCGTCAGAGTCCTGTCCCATATCGGCGACGAAAAACTGTATCAAGAAGTACGCCTGGAGGTCGAGGAGATGAACGGCCGCTTCCCGACCCCGGGGATCGACCAATAGCCACCGGAGGGAAAGCACGATGGCTGCTGCAATGCTGGTGATAGGCATGCTAAGGGGCTTCCTGGAGAAAGGATATTCCCTTTCGGCCCCCCGTACACGCGGGAATAGTCCCTCTGTCGCCTCGCTGCCAACCTCAATCTGTTCTATAGAGGATCTTTGTCACCCCCGGACCGCCGCCAACGCAGAGCGCCGCCGAAGCGGGAATCGTTGTAAATGAAACAAGCGGATAAGACCTGGAACTTCGATAATTGGGCGGATCGCTATGACGAGGTGGTCGCCGCTGAGTCCCATATCCATGCGCGGTATGATGAGGTGCTTGATATGGTGGTGAAGCTGGCGGAGATCTCCCCTGGAACGAGGGTTTTGGACATAGGAACCGGGACGGGGAACCTCGCCCGGCGCTGCGTTGCTCGCGGCGGCTCGCTCGTCGGTCTGGACCCCTCCACCCTGATGCTATCCAAGGCACGCGGAAAGCTCGCTGATGACCCAAGGGCGAAGTTCCAACAGGTTAACGAGCCGTTTTTACGCATCCCTTACCCTGATTCTTCCTTCGACGTTGTGGTGAGCACTTACGCATTCCATCACATACCACATCGTCTGCAACCAAAGAGTGTGTGTGAGATGTTCCGCGTGCTTAAGCGGGGTGGGATATGGTCATTGGGGGATCTGCTCTTCGAAAACAAGGAGGCGGAACAGGAGGCTTTACGCAAGTATGAGTGGCTGGAGGAGGAGTATTTTGCGCGAATAGAGGAACTCCGGCCTGTATTCTCGGAGCTGGGAATGGTGCTGAACAGCCAGCAGTTCACCCCGACCACCTGGGTACTGTGGGCTGTTAGACCGACCATTAGACCAGGAGTGCACACTCGGTCGGCGGGAGATCCTTCCTGTTCTCAACCCCGAGTAGTCAGAAGCAGCGGTGCCGTGCGATGTCCGGGCGGGACCAGTAAGAGCTCCCCCAGGCAGAACGGATGGGAGGCTCTATGATGAGACAGGACCACGTCGCGCGGCGGATTCACGGGCTGAGGTCACTGGTCGGCAACACGCCGCTGCTTGAGATCGGGTTCTCCTTCCGCGGCGAGCCGCGAAGGCTTTACGCCAAGGCCGAACACTTGAACATGACCGGAAGCATCAAGGACCGGATGGCGTTTCACATTATCGAGCAGGGGCATGCACGCGGGCTGCTTGGACCCAGGGCGCGGATCATCGAGGCGACGAGCGGGAACACCGGGATTGCCTTCGCGGCGATCGGCCGTGCCCTCGGACATCCGGTGACGATATTCATGCCCGATTGGATGAGCACCGAGCGGATCAACCTCATCAAAGGGCTTGGAGCGGAGATCGTCCTCGTCTCCAAGGAAGAAGGCGGGTTTCTCGGGAGCATCGACCGGGCCGAGGAGTTCGCGGCATCAATCGCCGAGGCGTTCCTCCCGCGGCAGTTCTCGAACTTCGACAATGTGAACGCCCACTACCAGACCACCGGGGCGGAGATCTGGTGGCAGCTGCGATTCCGCTCACTTATCCCCGACGCGTTCGTCGCTGGGGTGGGGACAGGGGGGACGATCATGGGAGTGGGGCGCTTGCTAAGAGAGCGGCACAGAGAGGTCCGCCTGCACCCCATCGAACCGGCGAATTCCCCCACCCTCTCCAGCGGATATAAGGTGGGACGGCACCGGATTCAAGGGATATCCGATGAGTTCATCCCCCCGATCTTGAACCTGGAGGAGCTCGACAAAGTGATCGGTGTAGACGACGGTGACGCGATCATCATGGCGCAGAAGCTGGCCGGCGAGTTGGGGCTCGGTCTCGGGATCTCCTCTGGGGCCAACTTCCTCGGAGCGCTGCAGGTCCAGAACACGATCGGCCGCGATGCGATCGTCATCACCGTCTTCCCCGACGACAGCAAAAAGTACCTTAGCACCGACCTGCTGCGCGACGAGCCGGTTAACAACGGGTTCTTCTCCCCCGACGTTCGTCTGCACACCGTTCGTGCCTTCAAGCGCGTCTGCTACACCTGCTGCAACCCTCAGGAGTGTATGGATGCCGCCGCGGCTGATCTCGCTGCGGAGGCGCCGTTGCCGGACTGCCCCCGCCGCACCTCCCGTGCAGCAAGGAGAGCAGAATCATCTGTTCGAAAGCAAACTTCAACCCAATAATGTATCATCCGAGGAGGAGAGAAAAAAGGGGGAAGTTGAGTTGAAATTGACTTGTTGTAACTGCGCTTTGCAGTGATCTTAAGTATTAGGAGTTGGGGGTATCCCCTTGACTTTAGGTTGCCCAAATTTTATGGTAATGTGGCCGCAAATCTGTGGTATTTGAGGCGATTTTCCACCAAGGAGGACGTTCTTTGCACATGAAAGCCGTGCATTCATTCCACTACCCAAGCGAAGGGGATACCCCCATTAGGAGTTATTCCTAATCCCAAGTCGCTCGTCTCACCCACATTACACCTATCCGAAAGCACAGGCGATCAATGGGACGATCATCTCATTTTCGGTGATTCCACCATGCATCCCTTTAAGATACAGTCCCTTTGTATAGGGATAATAGAGGGTCGTTGCTCCGGTGGAGATGACGGTCAAGTTTCCGATACGGTCGATAGTCTCTGGTTTGGTCTGACCAAGGCCAAACAGGCCGCTCTGTAATGCATCATGCGATTTCAGGCAGAGAAGATCAGCAGATAGATTCTTCTCGATAAATCGGGCTACTGCCTGCTCTTTACCTGGTTTCGTATACAGATAGGCAGCGCGGGAATCGCCGACTGGCGGCAGGAAAAGGGCGTCTGTCAACTCGGGATACTCAGTGATATCAATGTAACTTGAACGATCAACAGCGGCAAATCCGTGATCAGAACAGATAAGTAAAAGCGTATCTTCGATGCGACCTGCTAACTCACGTTCCAAACATGCGGCGAATGAACGCAGTTCGGCAGTGAATTCTTCAGTTTGTGGGCCATAGGTATGAGCGATCGTATCGGTCATACCCCAATAGATATTGATGAATACTTCCGTGCGTGTCCGCTGTAAAAGACGGCGTATCTGCACCATCATATCAGAGGAGCTGTGAATGGGATTGATTGAATCTGTACCGCGGTAGAGAAGGTGTGACAGGCCGCTCCCCTGTATATGGCGGCTGAGGAAGACGTGTGAGTTGACTCCCCGCTGTGCCAATCGCTGGTAGAGGGTCGGGAGTCCGAGAAAGTTCTCCACATTGAGGCCGATATCGAGCGCTGAATCACCTTTTGTGTTCCCCAGTACCGACAATTTAATCATATTGGTGATCGCACCGATCTCTTTCAGATAGAGGCGATAACCGAGCATACCATGCTCTTCTGGTGTCGCCCCTGTACTGTATGTCGTCAAGGCAGCAGCAGTGGTAGAGGGGAAGACCGATGTCAACGGCATCATCACTCCATTTGCGATCAATTGGTGAAAATAGAGATTCGGGAAGAGCCGCAGGTGTTCCTGTAAGTGGTAGTATCCCAAACCGTCGATGATGATCAGTGCTACTTTACGCGCTGAGCTGTCGATCTTCTGCCTCAGATGGCGTGTGAGGGTATTATTTGCACTCTGATCACCGAAAAGAGACAGGATCATTGCGGTATGTTGCAGATCGAGTAACCGGCATAATCAGGGAAGATCTCTCCCTTTCGGCGTGTTATTCCCGCTAACTCGGTAGAATGGATCTGTTGTTCGATATCCATGGGAGTAATTATACTTACTGCGGCAGGAAATTGAAACCGCGGAAATGATATGGGTGCCTTTCCCGTCGAAGTCGAGCGGACGTATGACCGCTTATTCGCCTGCTTTGTAAAGACCTATCACCATTCAGCCGATCGATGCTCTCGCTTCGCGTTCACTGAGCAACTGGGGAAGCTGCGCCAACGTGTTGATATCACCGCTATTACTGTTGCGGGATAACATAATTGGAACGAGACTGGCAGCGAGCGCCGCCTGACGGTCTTCCGGCTGATCACCGATGTAATAGCCGCGCGATACTTCCAGCCGCTGTTTCATCTGCTCGAGCATATCAGGCGCTGGTTTAGCCCATTTAAGATCATCCCACGCCGCCCCCCGGCCGATCCACAGGCGAAAGTAACGTTGCAAAGAGAATTTTTCGATCACCAAGTCAACGACGTTTTGCGGTGAGTTGCTGACCAATGCCATTGGGTAACGTGTAAGGAGAGTATCCAATACGCCAATATCAGGATATAGACTGATCTCACCTGTTTCCAATGCTCTCAGTTTCTCGCGTTGATAATTCTCATCGCGTTTATCCCACAATTCTGTCGGGTCGATGATGGCAAAACGCTCGCAGAACTGGTTGATATTCTCTTTCAACCTGGTGAGGTAGAGTAAACGAGCATTCTCATCAGACGTCGGAATATTAAACTGGCGCAGCGTCGCCTTGAATGCCCGTTCGATCCAACTATCCGGATAAAGGTCATCAGAACAGAGAATGACTCCATCCATATCAAATCCAACTACCAATTTTGCATCCATCCTTATACCATCCTTTTATCAATTGTTATTCCGTGTTTTTTAAGTTCAGCGACAAAGAGAGGGGCAGGAACGGATAATTCCGGAACGAGCGCGCCGTGCTCTTTGATCTTTCCGCCGGCCAGCATCGAGGCGATCACCGCGATGGCGGCCCCGTCAACGCGTACTATAGCTGTCTGAGCAGTACACTGGTCGTGGTATTGGGTAAGTTCGAAGATGAGCGTCTTGGTCTCCTTTGCCGCGGCAGCTTCGGGATGATTGTAGATCCCTTGTACTGTGATGCGTACCAGAAGAATATCCGGCGCCAGATAGCAGAACCGATCACCAAGAAGTTTGACCATCAATTCACAGGGAATTACCTCCTGGCCGTCGATCTGTACCGGTTCCCCGCTGAAGAGACCGAGATCGATGAGCGCCTGGATCTTAGCGCAACAACCCCGGTACGCGACCGCTTTGTAAGCAAAATTCTCTACTTTCCGGTTGGTGAGCAACGGCAATAGAGAAGCCCCTCCGGCGATATTGAATGTCTCTAATGGGCGGGGCAATGCGGTGAATGCGATTGTTGCAACCTCGGTCAGGGAATTGACCGTACCAACATCACCCCGACAGATGACAGTCGCCGGCATTGTGCACGCACGGATGAACGCACGCGGAGAAGAGAATAGCGGGCAAATGGGCAGGCCGTTCTCCTGCCGGGCAAGAAGGCCGAGATGGATTTGCAAAGACTTGATATGCGTAAACTTCTCCATCGCTGCCAGTGCGAGCAGGCCGATCCCGCCGCTGAAAAGACCACAATGGGGAATTATCGTCACCTCTGCCTCTTTTGCCGCACGATCAAGGGCAAGTTGTGCTTGCAAGGCGGTATCTTCGCCGCTAAGAGAGCAGAAATGGGTCTTTGTTTCCACCGCGGCTTCAGCTAAGGCGCCGCTGAGAAAATAAGGAGCGAGGCTGATTGCTACTGTACAATCGTCCATCACCTCGCGCACTGCACGGAGCGCTGTGGGATCGAGCTGGATGGAAACGATCCGCTGATCACTGATGCGCTGAGCAAGGTCGCGTGCTGCTGACAACTCGCGTGCTGCGACGTATATCGTATCTATTTCGCGGTGTTGAATAAGCTGGCCGGCAATCGCCTCACCCATCTCTCCTGCACCGATGAGCAGTATCTTCATTCCTCTACTCAACCGCAGCGGCGCCGGGGAGGTTGTATTTTGGGGTGGGAGCGGTATTTTTTCATCATCCGTCTTCTCGCGGGGGTACGGCGCGCCGAGCCCTTACTCGTCTGTAAGAAGAACGCCGAGCATGGCCGGCAAGATGGCGTAGTTTGATATCATATTGCGCGATGAGGTCAGCACGCACAGATCGAGGCAGACCAGCACGACGCAGCGTGCGGTCGAACGCTCTTACGGCCTGCCATTTGGCGACGGCAAAGAAGATAGCAACCATCCCCAAGCGGCTGATTAACTTAAGGATGGCTGCGCTGATTCCTATAACGGCGAGGAATTTCCGCATTTTAAGCCTGCGCTCAGGACGGGTCTGACTCGGTCTCTGTTTCCTCTTTCTCTTTCTCTTCCTCGTTGTCTTTGTCGTTATCGAATGAGAACTCATTGTCGCCGATAGAGATTGTAAACCCTTTTTTCTTTCCTTGCTTGGCGCTTGTTGCGGCGCTCGGCGACATATCGTCCTTTGCCATATCAACTAGATCACGAAGGTTGATCATATAACCACGTGTCATCTCCATCGCCTCTTTAGCCGGAATCCCTCCGTCGATCAGTTCTTTGTAAAAACTGGTGACAGCGCTGCCAAACTCCTTGCCCGCCTCTTTGGAGTAAATTGTGTTCCGTAATCCTTTGATTAGAGCAGGAATCCGGTCGGAGATAACGTCCAGTACTTGCTTGATTTCCTCTGCATCTGTTGGTTTGTTCTTTTCGTTCATTTTTCCTCCTTACTTTAAATTAATAGTTCGTCCTAAAATCGACAGGTTTGTGTCGATCGGAAAGCGGCCGGCACGGTAGTGAAGGCCGATCGATATTCCCAGGAAGAGCGACCCGATCATTACTCGTGCCAGCTCTTCGCCGCTCTGTTTGTTCTCTTTTGCCTCAGGAAGAGAGATTCCCTCCACCCCAGCTTTGACCATGATCGCCAATTTCTGTAGATCGAGCACTTCAGTAAAGCAGTCCTTGCAACTTCTGATGTGCATATTGACTTTTGTCCTCTCGCCAGGAGAGAGTGTCTCGTTGACGTAGAACGGAAGAAGATGTTGCATCTGTGCACACTTATCCATTGCTGATCAACTCCTTTAACTGCTCTTTGGCATGGTACATTCTGCTCTTTACCGTTCCCACCGGGCAAGCAAGGATGTCGCTCATTTCACGACAGGAGAGGCCGTGGTAGAATGCGAGCAGAATAACCTGGCGGTGCTTCTCCGATAGTTTGGCAAGCGCACGCATCATCCGATCGGTGATCGTAATCTGCGCACTGAAGTCCTTCTCCTCTTGTTTGGGAAGGGCACGCATAGCAGCGGTGATCGCTGCGTTGCGACCGTGCTGCCGCTGCAGATCGACCATCTTATGATGCGCAATGCCAAAGATCCACGTTGAGAGCGCGGCGCGGCGCTGAAAGTTCTCTATTCCCTTCCAAACAGCGATCATCGTTGCTTGTACAACCTCCTGGGCATCGGCTTTGCTGAGTCCATTAGCACGACAGTACCGGAAAATACGGGGGCAATAGTCGTGGAACAGCTCTGTGAACGCCTTCTCGTCTTGGGGAACGATTGCGCCAGAAATCCTCTTCGTTTCATCCATTAAACCTCCAATTTTCGCTTACATAAGCACGATCTTTGCCCAGCACCAGGTTTCCGAGCAGAATCAGCCCTCTTCCCGGCAGATAGCGAAGGAGGTAATGGACGAGCAGAGATATCCGGTTCAGCGAGTATGCACATATCAGGTCTTCGTGCCGCTGCTTGACAAGCCATTTCATCCCCTCATAATCATTGTAATTTACCATTTTGCCTCCCTCTACCTAAGTATGTCGGAGAAAGTGGCGCAATGGTTCAATCGGTTAGTTCATTGGCTGGAATCAATTTCTCTCCATTTACTCAGCGTTCTTAAGCGACGAGCCACTATCTGCTACCGGTGGTGCAGATGCAACGCGGCAATAAAAGAGAGCCCGTGCTCGGTCAACAATTTAGCAGTACGATTTAAGGCATCATGTTTGTCGAGATAGTTCTGCTTTAAGGCGTCCATCAATCCTTGCGCTTTAATTTCCTCTTTAGGACGGAAGTAGTCGAGGATATCGGATGGATGATCGCGCTGCTCATCGACTGCCGGGATAGCGCCCTCGTGTTTGGCTGCGATATTGGGCACTGTAGTGGCAAGTTCGATCAGCTCCTCAATACGGTCGTAGGGCTGGATAACGATACTCTTATATGTCTCAGTGATGTGGTGCTCAAAGCGGACCACTTGTTCCAGATCCAACAGCTTGCGGATTTGAGAGGCGATCTGCAGTGTCTCGTTATTCACTGAGTTGGCCCAATTGAAACCGACAAGGGAAGTTGTTCCATCTTCCCGTGCGAACAGTTTCGCACCGATCAGGGTCCAGAACGCACTGTAGGGGTTGTCATTCCCCATGAAGACGGAGATTTTGAATTCGATCTCGATCCCCAGTTTATGGAGAAAATAACCGAGCAGAACAGTGCCTGGATTGATGTTTAACACTTGCCTGATACCGTAAGTGGTGTAATAATGGAGGTACTCATCGAGCCACTTTAACGGATAGTCGTTCGGTTGGCCGATGCCGCCGAAATAACCGGTGATCGTCTCTGGGCCGCCAAGGTGAATATTAGACCCGTCAGTCCCTTTTGTGTCGAGTGTCTCCACGTAACTTGCGCCGATGATCTGCATCGCTGCTGCCACAGCAAGGATATCACCGTTATCAGCCACCTGCTCTTTCATATTCCGAACACGGATATAACGGCCGGGCATCAGCTCACCGTTGGCGATCGCTTGTTTGGCCTCATCGATCAACCAGGGAAAGAATTGGTAAGAGCTGATCTCCAGTGTGACTGCGCGCTCATCAGTGAACGTCATCGCCGCCTCTCTTTCACCCAACACTTTATGGCGATAGTCAGCAACAGTGATGAATGCTCTGCGATCGCGCTGGTCGGTCAACCATTGAAGATCAGCAAGGTACGGCGAATCGATCGCCTTCAAACGGGCAAGCAAGTTCGGCAAACGACGTGCTTCGGCTGCACGACGATTAATCTCTTCCGGGGGGCCGTAGCGTTCGATGATATCGAGGAAGGCATTTATCGCATCATTTTCCGGATCGCGAATCAGGTCGTTTATTATGGTGAGATGTTCCTGCGGAATCGTCAATCGTTCTCTGAGGCTGTCGCGCATATT
>CAYSQQ010000006.1:0-8337 GCA_964433275.1 uncultured Thermotogae bacterium | reverse complement strand
CTTGTCTGTTCAATCGGTCACGGAGCTTAGCCAATTCGTGCTCTGGGATCGGATAGTAATGTTCCGGTTGCGGAAAGGCACGGTTACGTACATCCTGACGATAATCACAGAAGGCCTGTTCCATGGTTCCGGCGACGTCGGCGTATTTTTTCACAAATTTCGGGGTGAATGCTTCGAAGAGACCGATGAGATCGTGGACGATAAGGAGTTGGCCGTCGCACGCTCGGCCGGCGCCGATTCCCAGTGTCAAAATATCAAGGCGCTCGCTGATGATTTCTCCCACTTCATTGGGCATCGCCTCCAGCAGGATGGAGAAGGCGCCTGCCTCTTCTAACGCCAGTGCATCGTCGATCAGCTTCATTGCAGTATCAGCGTCACGTCCCTGCGATTTAAATCCACCAAGCTGGGTATAAGATTGCGGGGTCAGGCCGATATGGCCCATCACTGGGATGCCAGCATTGACAATCGCCTTTACCACACCTGTCATGCGTGTTCCGCCTTCAAGTTTTATCGCATCCACTCCCGCTTCTCCCATAAAGCGTCCTGCATTGCGGATCGCCTCTTCATGCGAACTTTGATACGACATATATGGCATATCGCCGACGACAAATGCATATTTCGTGGCGCGGGTTACCGCTTTTGTTATCGAGACCATCTCGTCCATTGTGACCGGCAGAGTGGTCCGATGACCAAACAGGCACATGGCCGCAGAGTCGCCGACAAGGATCATTTCGATTCCGGCCCGGTCTTCGATCAGCGCCGTTGGATAATCATAAGCAGTGAGAAAAGAAATTAGTTCTCCTTTCTCCTTCATCCCAAATAAATAGGGAATTGTTACTTTCTTGCGTTTTTCCATGCTTCACCTCGGTGTTGGTATGATCGTTGCTCGTCATAGAAGACGATCTCACAATCTTAACCGGTCATCGTTCAGCTGTAAAGATGGTCAACTACCTCATAGCTAAAGATAGGGGCTTGCAACTGCCATCTGGCCCCGTGAAATACTATATAGAGCACGGAGACATGGGCCGACGAGCTATTATTTCATGGGGCTGGCCCTATTGCGCAACCGACTCTCGCAGTGACACCGCAATGTGACATTGTCGACCTACCGCCGATCATCTTCCTTGCGCTTTGCGGTTCATCTCGTAAATCACCCGCATTCCGATCAGCGTCAAGTTGCGGTTGACTGCATCGATGACCGTTGTCTGCGCAGCGAGAAAACTCGCTTCTCCGCCAGTGGCGATTACTTTGGCGTTACCGTCAAGTTCGCGCTGAATGCGCGCGACAATCCCTTCCACTATTCCGGCATACCCAAATACAATCCCTGCTTGGATCGCAGCGATCGTATTGCGTCCGATCGCCTGCGGGGGTCGCACCAGTTCAACTTGCGGCAGCATCGCAGTTTGTAATGTGAGTGCTTTGGCCCCGATAGTGATTCCCGGCGCAATCGCCCCGCCAATGTAATCACCCTGTTTGGATACGACATCAAAAGTCAACGCAGTACCGGCATCGACGATAATCAGCGGACCGTTGTAAAGGTGATGGCCGGCAACGGCATTGGCGATTCGATCGGCGCCAACTTCAGATGGATTGTCGAGCAAGATCCGCACCCCTGTCTTTACGTCGGCGCGGACGATTAACGGCTCAGTCGCTAAATAAGAACGGCACAGCTCGTCAAAGACCGGTGTCAACGCCGGCACCACGCTGCAGAGAACCGCTCCGTCGATCTGGCCCGTCTCGATTCCTTGGTGCGCAAGAAGGCTGAGTAACGACGCAGCATACTCATCTATCCGACGATGGCAATCTGTGCCGAGTCTCCATCGTACTACAATCTGAGATCCAGTGAATATTCCCAGTGCGATATCGCTGTTTCCAATATCGATTGCCAGCAGCATTCTATCTCCCTCCATCAGCAGCATCATCATCCAGCGCTGCTTGTGCAGCAGCGAGGCGGGCTATCGGCACGCGATAGGGGCTGCAACTCACATAATCGAGACCGATCTGATGGCAGAAGCGGATCGAAGCAGGCTCACCGCCGTGTTCCCCACAAAGACCAAGCTTGATCCCAGGCCGCGCCTTTCTTCCCAGGTTACAGGCCATCTCCATCAATCGACCGATTCCATCGCGATCGATGACTTGGAATGGATCCTGCTCATAGATCCCCATGGCGATGTATTCAGTGAGAAACTTGCCGGCATCGTCGCGGGAGAATCCACAGCCCATCTGGGTCAGATCATTAGTTCCAAAACTAAAAAACTCCGCTGCTATCGCAATTGTGTCAGCAGCAACAGCAGCGCGTGGTACTTCGAGCATCGTCCCGATCATGTATGGTATCTCTTCCTTGGTTACCTTTTGCTCAGCAAAGACCTCGGCGATTACCTGTTCAGCAACTTCGCGCACAAGTTCCATCTCACGCCGGTGGCCGACTAAGGGGACCATAATCTCCGGTTGCACCACAATCCCACATCGTTTAACATTGATCGCCGCTTCGATAATTGCGCGGATCTGCATCTCATTGATCTCTCTGTAAGTGAGTCCCAGACGACAACCGCGATGGCCGAGCATCGGATTAGTCTCATGGAGCGCCGCTACCTTGATGCGTACCTCTTCTGCGGAAAACCCCATCACTGTTGCTACTTCCTGCTGTCCGGCGCTGTCATGCGGAAGGAACTCATGGAGTGGGGGATCGAGCAACCGGATCGTTACCGGTCGCCCATCCATTGCGGTAAAGATCGCTTCGAAATCACTCCGCTGCATCGGCAGCAGCTTGGTAAGCGCTCTGCGCCGTCCGGCTTCATCATCAGCAAGAATCATCTCGCGCATCGCGATGATCCGCTCGCCAGTGAAGAACATGTGCTCAGTACGGCAAAGACCGATTCCCTCAGCGCCAAAATTTAATGCAACAGCAGCATCATGAGGAGTATCGGCATTAGTTCGTACAGCCAGTCTACGGACCTGATCGGCCCACTTCAATAATCGCTCGAAATCACCACTCAGGTGCGGCTCGATAGTGGGAATCGCTCCCTGATAGATAGCTCCGGTAGAGCCATTCAGGCTGATCATTTCCCCCTCTTTGACTCTTATTCCCTGGGCAACGAATTCTCCATTCTGGTAATCGATGAGTAAATCACCGGCGCCGGAGACGCAGCATTTACCCATCCCGCGTGCAACGACAGCAGCATGACTCGTCATCCCGCCGCGCGCGGTGAGAATTCCGGCCGCAACATCCATTCCTCCAATATCTTCCGGGCTCGTCTCAATCCGCACGAGGATCACCTGCTCGCCTTCTGCTGCTGCTATTTCCGCTCGCTTAGCTGAAAAGACAACTTTCCCTGTTGCTGCGCCCGGGCTGGCCGGAAGTCCGCGGCCGAGCAGTATCGCCTCGCGTTCCTCTGTCGGAGCGAAAGTAGGATGTAGAAGCTGATCGAGTTGATCCGGGCTGACACGCCGCAATGCCTCTTGACGAGAAATTTTGTTGCTGTCGGCCATCTCAACAGCGATGCGCACCGCAGCTGCCCCTGTGCGTGCCCCTACCCGTGTCTGGAGTATATAGAGCTTATCCTGCTGGATCGTAAACTCCAGATCCTGCATATCGTTGTAATGCTCTTCTAACCTCTCCCGCACAGAGAGAAGTTGCTCATAAATGTGTGGCATCACTTCAGCAAGAGTTTTGAGCGGATGTGGGGTTCTGATGCCGGCCACGATATCTTCTCCCTGAGCATTTAACAGGTATTCGCCGTAGAAACAGTTCTCTCCAGTTGACGGATTACGGGTGAATGCCACCCCGGTTCCGCTTGTTTCGTCCATGTTGCCGAAGACCATTGCCTGGACATTGACCGCTGTTCCGATCTGTTCCTCAATATGGTGCAATTGACGATATTTCCGTGCTCGCTCTGTGTTCCACGACGCAAAGACGACATCGATCGCACCCCACAATTGTTCCATTGGATTCTGGGGAAATTCCTGTTTCAAGTGCTCCGCGATAACACTCTGAAAGAGCTTAACAATCTCTTTCAGATCTACGGCAGAGAGGTCACTATCTATCTTTATGCCATTCCGCTCTTTGATTTGCGCGATGATTTCTTCGAACGGATCACTGTCTGCTGATAGGTGTTTTTTCAGTCCAAGCACGACATCACCGTACATCTGAATCAATCGGCGATAGACATCGCAGCCAAAGCGGGAATTACCGGTTTGCGCGATCAATCCTTCCACACTGAGATCAGTAAGACCAAGATTCAGCACTGTATCCATCATTCCAGGCATCGAGACAGCAGCGCCTGAGCGGACGGAGAGCAAGAGCGGATGATGAATGTCACCGAACCGCTGCCCGGTCATCTGATTCAGTCTTTCTAACCCCTTTTCCACCTCATCCTTGAGGCTCGGCGGATACTCGCTGTGTTGAGAGAGATGCCGACAGACTTCGGTAGATATGGTGAACCCCGGCGGCACTGGAATCCCTAGTCTGCACATCTCTGCCAAATTGGCTCCTTTGCCACCGAGCAGCGACCGCATCGAACCATCACCATCAGCCTTGCCATCACCGAATAGATAAACATACTTCACTTTTCATACCTCCATATCAACTTGCTAATTAGCTGCAAAGATACTAAAGACGCGTAACGCACAGCACAACGTATATAGCTTTTTTCTCTATCCTTGCTGCTCTTTTTACCTTGAGTTGAGATTGTCGCAGACTGTGCCCGCGCAAACTCTATGGATTGTGGTCTTTGGCCTTGTTTTGCAACCGCCGCTTGTAATGACACGGAAATATGGCATTGGCGACCTCAACCCTTGCTGATTCTTCTTTGTGCCTTAATGGCTGAATAGTTATGCGTTGGCAAAGAGCGCCTCGACAAACTGATCTGGATCGAAAAGATGCAGGTCTTCTTTGCTCTCTCCGACTCCGATATATTTTATCGGAATATCTATCTGGTCGCGAATTGCAACGACAACTCCGCCTTTTGCTGTTCCATCCAACTTTGTGAGAACGATCCCTGTTAGATCGATCGCAGCATGGAATAACCTGGCTTGCGATATCCCGTTTTGACCTCCTGTAGCGTCGAGGACGAGCAGTCGCTCATCCGCCGGTCGTCCCAGTTTTTTGGTTACAGTGCGATCGATCTTTTTGAGCTCTTCCATCAGATTATGCTTGGTCTGTAACCGGCCGGCAGTATCGATAAACAGGATCCCACCCCGGCTGCGTATGTGGTCTATGGCATCGAAGACAACGGCCGATGGATCAGCGCCGATACGATGCTTTATCACATCAGCTTTCACTCGCTGCGCCCATATCTCCAGTTGTTCGATCGCTGCGGCGCGAAAGGTATCAGCAGCAGCAAAGGTGACCTTCAGATCGGTCTGTGCTGTCACCAATCCGGCTAATTTGGCGATCGTCGTCGTCTTACCAGAACCGTTGATCCCCACAACGAGGATCACCGTCGGTTCGCCATCTGATCTGAGAGCAAGAGTTCCGCCGGCAGCAGTAAGTCTTGTTTTGAGTTCCGCACGCAAAAAGCCCAGAACCTTTGTTGTATCAATCGGCCCGCGGTGAGCAATATTGCTGCGTAAATCATCGATGATCGCCAGTGTTGTCTGGATCCCAATATCACTGCGAACAAGGATCTCCTCAATATCATCAACGGTCTCTGCATCGAATTTCGCTGTTCTTGTGAGAAGCTCGCTGATCGCTCCTACCATATCTGTCCGTGTCTTCTGCAAACCATCTTGCAATCGTTTGAACCAAGCCATCACATCTCCTCTGGGGCTGATATTCCGAGCAACTGAAGTGTCTGCCGCAGAACACTCTGCACGCCACAGAGAAGAGCAAGTCGTCCCTGCGTTAGAGTCTGGTCCGCGGTCAGAATCCGAAAATCCGTGTAATAACGATGGAGCTTGCCCGCTAAAGTTAAAGCATATTCAGCTATAAGATGAGGAGCAAAGGCGAGAGCCGCCTCTTTGACCACCTCGGGAAACCGATCGAGCAAACAAATGATATCCAACTCCACTGGTTGCGTTATCAGAGAAAGATCGACCTCCTCCCACTGGTGCGGAATTAATTTGCCAGCCTTGCGAAAGATCGATGCGCAACGGGTATAACTGTATTGGATGTAGTAAACCGGATTATCCATCGTCTCCTGCTTGGCAAGCGCATAATCGAGCTCCAGATGGCTTTCCGGCTTGCGGGCCACCATAAAATAGCGCACGACATCTTTCCCTAAATCTTCGATCATCGTCCGCAATTCGATAAACCTCCCGGCACGCGTGCTCATCTTTTTTGTGCCATCTTGCTCCTTAACTGTCACGAATTGATGGAGCCCATAAGCGAGGAAATCTTCCGGATATCCCAGTATCCGCATCGCTGCTTTCATATTGATTTGCTGCGCGTGGTGATCAGCTCCCTGTACATTTATCACGTAATTGAATTTTCGGTCCCATTTATTTATATGATAGGCGATATCGACCATCAGGTATGTCGGCCGGCCGTCACTGCGAATCAAGACCGCATCCTTGGCTCCGCCCTGCTTCTCCGCTGCCAGCCAGATCGCTCCGTCTGCTTCGTATATCCCGTCTTTTTTATCCAACCTCTCCAGCGCTCTCTTTACCTCGCCGCTTCTATGGAGAGTCGCCTCGCTGAACCAGTTGTCGAACCGGACGTCGAGTAGGTCAAGATCGTCTTTGATGCAAGCTATCATTTGTGATAGCGCTTCTTCCTTGAACAGCTGCGCTGTTGCGGTATCGAAAAGAGGAAAGGGTTTCTGTAATCTCTCTTTCAAATCGCGTGCGATCTTTGCAAGATATTCTCCGTGATAGCCCTGTTCCGGGATCGGTTCTTCCTCTCCCCCTGCCTGGCGATACCGCGCCCACAATGATCGCGTCAGCATATCAATCTGCTTTCCCTCATCGTTGAAGTAATACTCTCGCGATACTTGATAACCGCTCGCTGCATAGAGTGCGGCCAATACATCTCCCAGCACAGCCTGCCGTCCATGGCCGATAGTAAGAGGGCCGGTGGGATTGGAGCTGACAAATTCAATCTGCACCCGTTGTCCGTTACCATCAGAAGATTGG
Organism: uncultured Thermotogae bacterium; assembly: GCA_964433275.1. Lineage (GTDB taxonomy): Bacteria > Bipolaricaulota > Bipolaricaulia > UBA7950 > UBA7950 > UBA7950. Next base: position 1,266 of record CAYSQQ010000006.1, on the reverse strand, counting down.
CCGAACCTCTCGCCAGCAGTGAGGAGACCACGCAGAGCACGCTGGAAGATATTGGCAGAGAGAAAGAAATTGATAAATCCAGGACCAGCGATCTCAAGTCGCTTTATCCCCTCGCGTGGGAGCCTGTTTAGGATCTGTTGTGCTAACTCACGCGGTGGCATTCCTGTAATCGATGCACCAGTGAGCGCGATATTACTCGCAAAATCGCCGAACTCCAGGCGATCAGTACGGCGCACTTCGATCTCGATCACTTCGTCGGAGCCGCGATGATCAAGATCCTGCCATGCGTATTTCAGCAACGAATGAACAAATGACTTGAGCATCGTTAAATTCTCCTAACTTTTATCATTCCATTAGATTGCAACCTAAGCCGTGCCTTATTTCTTTGCGCGACGGAGCCGAAGCAATCTCGATAATTCTTCATCCAAATCCCGCCAGTCCAATAACTCAATTTTCCTCCTCTCCTTGAGTTTAAATTGTCGCGAGCTGTGTCCGCGCAACCTTTAGGATTGCTGTAATGCGTGACCTTCGGTTTTACTTTGCAACCGCCTCGTATAATGACACGGAAATATGATCTTACCAAGTTAGTGTCGTTCTACTCTGTCTCTTCTGTGAGTTTTTACAACTTTCAACCTCGAACCTAAGATTTTTTTGCCACGCAGAGAACACAACGATTGTATGAAGTCAAAAATCACGCCGATAGAATCTCTAACTGACGAAATTATGCTATTAGCTCCGCTCAACAATGCAAAGATGTGATACTATCCAACTAACCATTCACCCAATATACTGATCAAACGCTTGCCTCCATGATCTCAAATTTCATCTTCAGGGAGAACATCTCTCTTAGCCTCTGAGACGCTCCCACCCCGAAGTATAACATTCTATCTGTAACAAGGCAATTTGTGCTGCCAGTTACTTTATGTGTAAACGGGGCCTGAAAGCGCCGTCAAAGCCGCCTGCCTGTGCGTTGCACGCAGACAGGGAGGTGTGTAGTTGGTGAAAGTCCAATGCAGGGAAGGATTAGCGACCCACCCTGACCCCTGATGACATGATCTTCAGGGGGGTAATTGCTATCATATTGGAGCGGCTTTCGACAGGAGGGTGAGAATGGAGATGCTCATAATTCTGGTACTGTTCTTTGCGGTGTGCTACTTTCTTCTCATCCGGCCGCAGCGCAAGCGGCAGAGCGAGCATCAAATGCTGATTGAATATCTGCAGAAGGGCGACAGAGTGATTACTATCGGCGGTATCTACGGCGAGATA
>CAYSQQ010000005.1:0-18997 GCA_964433275.1 uncultured Thermotogae bacterium | reverse complement strand
GGTTCGTAAGCCACAGGTATTTCGTGCCCTTGAGGTCTTCCACCCCCTCTTTTGCAGAATTTTGGGGTCAGGTCTTCTTTCTTGGTGTTCTTGACTCAGGAATTTTGGGGTCAGGTCTTCTTTCTTGGTGTTCTTGACTCAGCAACACGCCTGGCAATGATGCTGTCTGTTGAGTAGTAAAGGCCGAGATGATTCCCGACCTCCTTCAACCTGTATCCATAAACCCGAGTTGCCTCATAGATGGATTCATTTCGCGTTAGTCTGTCGACAGCGGCGGCAAAGATTACCGCGGGAGTTTGCGGGGACACCATACTGATCTTTTGTTTGTAGGCACAGACAAGAGGAGCCATCAGAGGTCAGGGTGGGTCGCTAATCCTTCCCTGCATTGGATTTTCACCAACTACACACCTCCGGCTTTGACGGCGCTTTCGTAGGTCTGATCCCTCTCGTGCTCTTAAGGATAGTTTGCTGTCTCTGCCTCCCTCTTTTCAACCCCCCATCTACCACACAAATCTCAGATGAGCCGAATTCTTAGACATACTTCTTCCTTAAATAAATCGCCGCCTGGAACGCCCACTGCTTTAGCGATCTTCTTTAGTGTTTCAACGGTGGGATTGGGATTTTCTCCGGTCTCGACTTTAACAATTGTATTCAAAGCCAAATCCGCTTTTTTGGAAAGGCGAGCTTGAGATATTCCTTTTTCCTGCCGAATTCTGCGGATATTTTTACTACCACTATTAAGATTATTCCATTTTCGCGGATTTATCGAGTTGGAATCTTTGCTGGATTTTTGTCTACCAGATTGGCAATGGAAATAGCAATTATCGGCAACCGGCTCAGTCAGCGCATGACCCTTATCGGGATGTAGGAACGGGCCAAAGCCGGCATTTAACAGCGGAGATAGATTTGCAGCTTGCTTTAAATTTGTTGTCAGAGAACTTTAGATACGCGCGGAATGCGTTGCCCGCGATCAGCCGACACCGAGTTCGCGAAGTTTTGCTTCATCGAAGCCGAGCGCGTGGCCGAGTTCGTGAATAAGCGTATAGTAGATTTGTTCTTTGATATCTTCTTCTGTACGGCATATTCGTTCGATGGATCGTTGATAGAGAATAATTTTATCAGGGAAGATCCGCGAGGAAAAGACGCTCCGCTTCAGCAATGGAACGCCGTGGTACAGGCCAAGTATGAGAAAATCATCTTCTGTTCCTATATCAGATATCGTTCTTTTGTTCGGTTCGTCTTCCACGATAATCTCAATCTCGTCCAGGTGTTTTTTAAATTCAACCGGCACCGAATCGAGCGCTGCGATGACCAACTCATCAAATCGATTCCGTTCCAACTATTCCTCCTGGCGGCTCTTGCTCACTGATGTACATAATATTGCCAAACGGCAAAACATATTCGGTCTTTCTCAAATTTATTACGCCCGAGAGGATTTGAACCTCTGGCCTCCGCATCCGCAGTGCGGCGCTCTGTCCCCTGAGCTACGGGCGCATCTTGGCGGAGGGACGGGGATTCGAACCCCGAGGGCCTTGCGGCCTTACCGGTTTTCGAGACCGGCCCCTTTCCATTCGGTCATCCCTCCGACTATTAATTGTAGCGGCTACAGCTGCGTTATTCAATCAGTGAGTCTTAATGCGCCGACCATCAGCGACAGGCTGAGAAATTGGCGGCGCGGAGATAACGCAAAAGACCATACCAGCCCGTCCATTTGGAGGCTCTAACACTTAAATTAATCAGCCCAGTAGAGAATGGCTCCGAATACCCGTTTAATCTGAGATGCACATCCCAAACTATCAACATTATATATTGCATTCGCAATTACGACATAAATAGCATCCACTATCAACCCTAAACACCCCGTTATATTTCGAGCAGAGGTCTAGTCGATCGAGTTTACTTCTGTTGATATCCGTTGTGAATAGCTTGGTTTGGCTTTAGCTCTGGGTTAGGGTTGACAGCAAGCTGCTGTTTCTTTCTATCTTTGCGGTGCTCGGTGATTACTTTAGAGGTTGTATCGGGAATGGAGAAGACGACTTCGCCACTCTCCTGCATCAGCGACCGTGCGTTACAAGGCAGATTCAGGATGAATTCCATGCACCAGGCAGCAGTTTTCGCCCTTTGCTTGCTGATTATCTCCTGTTGCGTGATATTGCCCTTGACAAATCCTAACCGATCCTCTACACTTCATCATACGTTTTTACGGAAGGTGATTTCCGGACTTGACAAAATCTGCCGGAGTCGCTATTATCTACTACCCTGTGAACGGGGTGGTGCAAGATTGATCATTGAAAAGTGAATAGAGTGTATGTTACACAAGTAAAGTAAGGGCAAATGGTGGATATCTTGGTAGTCGGAAACGATGAAAGACGTGGCTAGCTGCGATAATCCTCGGGGAGTTGCTAAGCAAACTTTGATCCGAGGGTCTCTGAATGGGAGTACCTGTTATAGTTAACCTATAACATAACACGCTGAAACTATAGTAGGTGTGTTAAGATGACCCGGCGAAGTGAAACATCTTAGTAACCGGAGGAAGAGAAATCAAACGAGATTCCCTGAGTAGCGGCGAGCGAAACGGGAATAGCCCAAACCAAACAAATGTTAAAGGCTGTATCCGTTGTTTGTTTGGGGTTGTAAGCTGATACTGTCTTGTCGATGCAGAGACAAGCGGGGTTGAAGGCAAGATCTAGCTAAACAGCTAGTAAAATCACTGGAAAGAGCGACCGTAGAGGGTGATAGTCCCGTAAGCGAAAGGTCGAGCCACCCTAAGTAGCAGCTTGAGTAGCGTCGGACACGAGAAATCCGGCGTGAACCTGGGAGGACCACCTTCTAAGGCTAAATATTACCGACTGACCGATAGTGAACTAGTACCGTGAGGGAAAGATGAAAAGAACCCCGAGAGGGGAGTGAAATAGAACTTAAAACCATTTGCTTACAGACAGTGGGAGCACCTGCTTGACTAATCGCCTTCGGGCGACTAGGAAAAGAGGTGTGACCGCATGCCTTTTGCAGTATGAGCCGGCGAGTTATTGTGTATGGCAAGGTTAAGCCGTTAGGTGGAGCCGTAGCGAAAGCGAGTCCGAATAGGGCGCAAGTCATATGCTATAGACCCGAAGCCAGGTGATCTAGCCATGGGCAGGGTGAAGTGCATTTAACCGTGTATGAAGGCCCGAACCCGTTAGCGTTGAAAAGCTATGGGATGACCTGTGGTTAGCGGCGAAAAACCAATCGAACCTGGTGATATCTGGTTCTCCTCGAAATAGCTTTAGGGCTAGCCTTGTAGTATAGATAGTCGGGGGTAGAGCACTGGCTGGGGAAGGGAGGCAACTCTCAACCTTAATCAAACTCCGAATACCGACTACTCGTTTTACAGGAGTTAGAACGCGGGGGATAAACTCCGCGCTCGAAAGGGAAACAACCCAGATCGCCAGCTAAGGTCCCTAAATTCAAGCTAAGTGGGAAAGGATGTGTCATTGCTGAAACAGCTGGAAGGTTGGCTTAGAAGCAGCCACCCTTTAAAGAGTGCGTAATAGCTCACCAGTCTAGCGGTAATGCACCGAAAATTTACCGGGGCTAAGCTTGGTACCGAAGCTGCGAGATTTCCGCTATTTAGCGGGGATCGGTAGAGGAGCATTCTGTTAACGGTCGAAGCTGGATCGCGAGGTCTGGTGGACGAGACAGAAGAGAGAATGCCGGCATGAGTAACGCGAGCAAAGCGAGAAACTTTGCCACCGAATGCCTAAGGTTTCCTGGGGAAGGCTTATCCACCCAGGGTTAGGCGGAACCTAAGTTGAACCCGAAAGGGATAGACGATGGACAGCAGGTTAATATTCCTGCGCCTCTAATTTTGCGTTTGAGTGAAGGGGGGACCCCGAAGGTTCTTCTCCGCATGCTGACGGAATAGCATGTCCAAGCACCAAGGTAGAGAGAATAGGAAAATCCGTTCTCTTGTTTAAGTCGAGGTGTGATGGCGAATCCGTTTTAGGATGAAGGGAGACGGAATCATTGGGCAAGAAAAACCTCTAACGAGCAAAACAGAGTCCGTACCGCAAACCGACACAGGTAGGCGAGTAGAGAATACTAAGGTGGGCGAGATAATCTCCGTTAAGGAACTCGGCAAAATTATCCCGTAACTTTGGGAGAAGGGATGCCACCTCCGGGTGGCCGCAGAAAATCGGCCTGAGCGACTGTTTAACAAAAACACAGGACTCTGCTAACTCGAAAGAGGATGTATAGAGTCTGAAACCTGCCCACTGCTGGAAGGTTAAGGGGAGGCGTGAAAGCGCCGAACTGAAGCCCCAGTGAAGGGCGGCGGTAACTATAACCGTCCTAAGGTAGCGAAATTCCTTGTCAGGTAAGTTCTGACCCGCACGAAAGGTCCAACGACTTGGGCGCTGTCTTAACGGAGAGCTCGGTGAAATTGAAACACAGGTGAAAATGCCTGTGATCCGCGGTTGGACAAAAAGACCCCGTGGAGCTTTACTATAGCTTGACATTGGGTTTTAGCATTTATTGTACAGGATAGGTGGGAGGCGATGAAGTTGGGGCGCCAGTCTCGGCGGAGCCATCCTTGGAATACCACCCTGTAAGTGTTGAGACTCTAACCATTGGCCGTTAGCAGCGGTCATGGAACAGTGTTTGGTGGGTAGTTTGACTGGGGCGGTCGCCTCCTAAAGAGTAACGGAGGCGCGCAAAGGTCTTCTCAGGCTGGTTGGTGATCAGCCGTTGAGCGTAAGAGTAGAAGAAGGCTTAACTGCGAGACTGACAGGTCGAGCAGATGCGAAAGCAGGCTCTAGTGACCCAGTGGCGCTTTGTGGTAGGGCCACTGCTCATCGGATAAAAGCTACCCCGGGGATAACAGGCTAGTCCCGCCCAAGAGTTCACATCGACGGCGGGGATCGGCACCTCGATGTCGGCTCATCCTATCCTGGGGCTGAAGCAGGTCCCAAGGGTCCGGCTGTTCGCCGGTTAAAAGGGTACGCGAGCTGGGTTCAGACCGTCGTGAGACAGGTCGGTCCCTATCCACCGTGGACGTAGGAAACTTGAGAGGAGCTGTCTCTAGTACGAGAGGACCGGGACGGCTAAACCTATGGTGTACCAGTTGTTCCGCCAGGAGCATTGCTGGGTAGCTAAGTTTGGTTAGGATAAGAGCTGAAGGCATCTAAGCACGAAGCCGACCTCAAGATTAGGTTTCCTTTAAGGCACCTTCGAGACTAGGAGGTTGATAGGCCGCAGGTGTAAGCACAGCAATGTGTTAAGCCGAGCGGTACTAATATGCCGTAACTTGTGTGACATACACTCTGTTCATTTTTCATCGGTCTTACGTGAAATATAAGAAATTCCAGGTGGCATATAGCGGAGAGGATACACCCGTTTCCATCCCGAACACGGCAGTTAAGTTCTCCAGCGCCGATGGTACTAGTCTCGCGAGGGGCTGGGAGAGTAGGACGCCGCCTGGTTTTTGCTTAATTACTGTGCCTTTTTTCCTCTTTTGCGCCATCTGTACGGACCAACCTGTACACACATTAGTATCACCGGGATACTGCGAGGATACTTATGAATCAGATTGTTATTAGATTTTTCCATTCTGTTTGCCGCCTCTTTCGCCAGAGAAGTATCTTTTGTGTGCACAGAGCAACGCCTATCGATCGAAAGAAGATTGAGGTGTTACTTCGGCGTGTCAGGCTTTCGCAGCAGTGGTCAGAGAGAGGAGAGATCGAGTACGGAGTTGTACGCGATGGTGATGAAGTGATCGGCTGCGTGGGAGTGACGGTCGCTCCTCCGGATGGATTGATGATCTCCTTGGCCGTAGAGCCGGATTTTCGTCACCGTGGGTTGGGAAGACTGTTGGTTAATTGGGCGATCAACGAGGCGCATGGACGCGGCGTGCGGCGCCTGTTTCTGGCTACAGTGAGAGCGAAGAAGTATTTCGGCAAAATTGGATTTGTGCCTGTTTCTGAAGCAGAGCTGCCAGTGATACTACAGGAACGATGCCGTAAGAATGGGTCTTCTCTTTCCGATACAACATATATGGTCTTATCGCTTGATGGGATCAAAGATGAAGTAAAGGAGAGTATCTTCCTGACGCGCGCCGGCCTGCTGATCAATACCGTCTTAGTCGCTGTTAAATTGGGAGTCGGTTTGACAATCGGATCCTTGGCGTTGTTAGCAGATGGAATTCATTCGGTATCTGATATGATAACCGATTGTCTCGTCCTTATTTCGATGAAGAGCGCTGCCCGGCCGGCTGACTCTAATCATGCCTATGGACACGGTAAGTATGAGACAATAACCAGCGCAGCCATTGCTCTGCTGCTGATCGGAATCGGCATTTTCATTGCCTGGGCCGCCGGTTTTGCGTTGCACCGACGGATGATACGCTTTCCCGGACCGTTTGTATTGATCGTTGCCGTCTTCTCTATCATTCTTAAAGAAGGGTTGTTTCGAGTGATGAAAGCAGCAACAGAACGGCTGGGTAGTCCTTTATTATATGCCAATGCGTGGCATCAGCGCACAGATGCTCTGTCGTCGGTAGCTGTGCTCTTTGGCGGGATAGCAGGACTCCTTAATTTTGGGCACGGTGATGGGATAGCAGGATTGGTCGTCGGTATTATGATCTTTATCGCCGGGGGGAAGATTCTGCTGAAATCCGTACATGAATTGACCGAAGGCGCGTTGTCAGTCAAAGAACAACAGGCGATTGAAACAGCAATTGCTCAGCACTCCCAAGTTTACGGTTGGCATAAACTACGAACACGCCGCATGGGACGGGATATCTGGGTTGACCTCCATCTACAAGTCAACCGTAATCTATCCGTGCAGGAAGCGCACGTAATTGCAACAGAAGTCGAAGCAGAAGTACAGAAGGCCTGTCGCAGGCCGGCCAACACCACAGTCCATATCGAGCCGTGGGATGAAGAAGGAAGATAAGGCAGCATTCTCGTTTAGCAAAATTAGTTTAATAATCTTACTTTCCCATCTCATTGCGAGGAGTGGAAGCGCCGAAGTAATCTCGCCGCAATAGCATGACAGCAAGGAGATGCGACTTGGGTTACAAGCTGCGGATATGCATATTGTGCCCGCGGTATACTATTGGCAAATGAAATATAGGAGGTAGTAATGAAACGCGGTTGTCCTTACGGAAGCCATCGAGTTATCGAGCCGGCAGGGGGGTTGCCTCAGGCGGCCTGGAAGATTGATAATACACCGCAGATCTATTCCAATGAGATTTTGATTGATGTAACGCGGTTAAATATCGATGCAGCGAGTTTCACGCAAATCAAACGAGAGACACAAGAAAACACAGCGCAAGCGTCCCAGATGATGCTTGATATCGTAAGAAAACGGGGGAAACATCACAATCCGGTTACCAATTCCGGCGGAATGCTAATTGGAACAGTAATTGAAATTGGTGAAGATCTCACGGAAAAGATCGATCTTACATGTGGCGATCGCATCGCGACACTCGTTTCGCTTACCTTAACTCCGCTCGTCATCGAAAAAATCAATGAAATAAAGTTTGCAGTCGACCAAGTTGATATTACCGGAAAAGCGATCCTCTTTGAGAGCGGGGTTTATGCCAAGCTACCGCCTGTAATACCGGAAGGACTTGCGCTCGCTCTCCTTGATGTTGCCGGAGCCCTGCCCCAGACAGCGAGGATAGTGCGGTTGGGTGATACAGTATTCATAATTGGTGGGGGCGGCAAGTCAGGTCTGCTTTGCCTCTATGAAGCGAAACGCCGTGCTGGCCCCACCGGAAAAGTGATCGTTCTTGCGCACAGTGATACCAGCTATAAACGCGCGTTGGAGACAAGTTGGGCCGATGTAGTCATCCAGGGGGATGCCACTAAACCGCTCGCTGTATTGGAAGCGGTCAAAGAGGTTACAGATGGCGCGCTCGTTGATGTGACGATCAACTGCGTGAATATTCCGGGAACGGAGATGGCGACGATTCTGGCAACAAAAGAGAGAGGCCTGATCTATTTCTTCAGCATGACGACTAGTTTCACTGCTGCTGCTCTTGGAGCGGAGGGAGTGGGAAAGGATGTGACTATGTTGATCGGTAACGGTTATACCCGCGATCATGCGCAAATCTCGTTCCATGCACTGGCAAAGAGCGAGCAGCTGCGCAAACTATTTGAACAACTTTACAGCTGATAGAGGGATAGGATGATGAAGATGAAGACAAAAGAGAGAGTGATCGAAGGACTATGGGAGACGATTGAGCCAGAAAAATGGAATGACTGGCACTGGCAACTGCAGAACAAGATAACCAGCTTCGAACAATTGGAACGATTAATTGAACTATCTGCAGATGAGGCAGCAGGAATCAGAGAGGCGTTGAGCAAGTTTCGTATGGCAATAACACCCTACTGGCTATCGCTGGTCAATTCTCAAGATCCCGAATGTCCAATCAGACGACAGGCGATTCCCTCCCAGGCAGAACTTCGTCAGGTAAGTTGCGATATGGAAGATCCGCTCCACGAGGATATAGATTCACCGGTACCCCATCTTACTCATCGTTACCCTGATCGAGTGCTGTTTATGATCACTTATCAATGCGCAGTATACTGCCGGCACTGTACCAGGCGACGGATTGCCGGTACTACCGACAGAGCGCTCTCACAACAAGATATCGACTTAGTCATTACCTATATTAAGCAGACAAAACAGGTACGTGATGTTCTCCTCTCTGGCGGAGATTCTCTCCTGATCTCCGATGAGAAACTCGAATACATTCTCCAGCGGTTGCGGGCGATCGAGCATGTAGAGATCATCCGGCTGGGGACGCGTGCGCCGGTCGTTCTGCCGCAGCGGATTACTGACAAACTATGCATGATGCTGAAAAAATACCATCCGCTCTGGGTTAACGTACAATTTAACCATCCAAAAGAGATTACATCTGCCTCTACTGCTGCCTGTACGCGGTTGTCCGATGTTGGAATACCGCTGGGGAACCAATCAGTGCTGTTACGCGGCATAAACGACTCACCGCAGGTGATGAAAGAATTGGTTCACAAGCTGCTCAAAATCAGAGTGCGACCGTACTATCTTTATCAATGTGACCTATCGCAGGGAATAGAGCATTTCCGCACCTCAGTTGGGAAGGGGTTGGAGATCATTGAATCGTTACGCGGCCACACCTCTGGATTGGCAGTGCCGATCTTTGTGCTTGATGCACCAGGCGGGGGAGGAAAAATCCCGCTTTCACCTCAGTATCTGCTCCTTCGCACCGACAATAAGGTAGTAGTACGCAACTACGAAGGAGTTATATCCGTTTATACCGAGCCGCAGATCAGAGAGGAAATTGCCATTGAGCAGCAGGAAGGAGAGACAGAAGGAATCGCTGCTTTACTTGCCGGCGAGGAAGTGAGCTTGGAACCACAAGACATAAAACGTAAAACCCGCAGAAAAAACAAGTAGTAACTCGGCTGTCCTTTCCCTGTAATAAAGCAGTTAAATGGTTGTGCGAACTTTTAGCTCAAGGTAGGAAGTACAGTCAGTGGCAGTGGTCGTTGGGAGGGGTGGAAGAAGCGATCAAAAGCGAGATCAGCGGGATTGGGGGGTGGGTGGCGCTCCCTGGACGAGCACCTGCTTGTCTTGTTGAGACGGCAGACAAGTCAGCATAGTCTAATAAAATCCGACTCGCCGTAACGCAAAGCTCTATTCACACTATTTTGTTGCGCCCATGAGGGGAAGTTTTAAATGATAGCTTTATCTACTGTGAGGAGGCAGAAGTGGCTCAGTTGATGATCGTCAAGCAGGTGTATGAAACTACACTAGTGATCTTTGATAAAGATGGAACTCTGATAAGTTATGATCATTGGGGGAAGATAATGCGTCACCGCAGTAAGCGACTGGCCCATCGGCTCGATCTCTCTGCTGCTGTAGAGGAGCAGTTATGTCTCTTTATGGGAGTTACTCCGTATACAAGCGCAATCTTACCCGGAGGGCTGGTCTATGCGCCACGGCAAGAGGCGGAAAAAAAGGTCAGTGAATATATCAGTAGCCACTTTGGTCTGTCACAGCAACAGGCATCTCGACTGACGACAGATGTGTTCTCCGAAATCGACCAAGAGACTGATTTTAAAGCTTCGCTGCAGCCTCTTCCCGGCGCTGTTTCGCTCATGGAAAATTTGCGGGCAGCAGGAGCCAAAATAGCCATCGCCACTCATGATTCCGCTGCTGCGACACAGACCCATCTACGTTCTCTTGGCTGGACAGAATTGATCGATATGATCGTCAGCCCGGATATCGTCCCGGAACAGAAACCGTCTCCTCAACCCATTCTGCGTATCTGTTGTACATTGGATATTGCTCCGGAGCAAACAACGATGATCGGAGATAATATTACTGATGTTCTGGCGGGAAAGAGCGCCGGCTGCAAAATATCGATCGGTGTGCTAACCGGCGTGAGTAATGCAGAAGAGTTCTCCGACGCTGACCTGGTCATCAAAACTCTTGATGAAGTTCTTGTTGTGTGACGAGTAGTGTTTATATCGCTCCTCGCTATTTCGAATCGGTAGCTGAAGGTACAGTGCGCAGCAGTCACCTTCTCACAAAGGCATAAAGCAGTCATGGGTAATGAGTGAAGGGTAATAAGAAAGAACAAACGCATTCTCTCGCAAAGGCGCAGAGAACGCCAAGTGAAAGACTGGAATGGGGAAAAGAACGAACGCACGGGGCGTCTTTTCTTGATCTTTGATTTTTACACTGCTTCATCTCTCCAACCGTGAACCCCGGAACTGTGAACCTGTAATTTTCAACCCGGAACCGCCTGCCGCTGCGTTATCCGCGCCCTCGGCGGCCGGTCGCTTTCCCCGACAATTAACGGCATCCTGCCGCAGAGCACGCAGAGTACGCAGAGCACAGTTTCTTAAATTTAGGATGAGAATTGACAACAAACAGTAAAAAATATACACTGAATTAAGGAGGAGAAATTGCACGCAAGAGAAATTGTGCCAGGAGTTCTTTGGATGGGAGCGCAGGATTTTGACCGGCGGCTCTTCGATGAGTTGATCCCCTTGCCTGACGGGACAAGCTACAACGCTTACCTTATACAAGGAAGCGAGAAGACGGCCCTGATTGACACAGTTGATCCGACCAAGATCGATCTCCTGATGGCACAGCTTGAAGCGGTTCCACACCTTGACTACCTCATCGTCCAACACGTGGAACAGGACCACTCCGGTTCGGTTCCGCATGTTCTTGGTCTCTATCCAGAGGCCAAGGTGATTACGTCGCCGAAGGCGAAACCGATGCTCGTCGATCATCTGCATATTGACCTGGAGAAGATCACCACTGTTACCGACGGAGAGATACTCTCTCTGGGCGATCAAACGCTTGAGTTCATCCACTCTCCGTGGGTCCACTGGCCGGAGACGATGCTCACCTATCTGCGAGAGGAGAAGATATTATTCACTTGCGATCTGTTCGGCGCGCATCTTGCCACGGCAGAGCTCTACGGGAGGAATAAGGAACGGGTATACGAAGCGGCAAAGCGCTATTACGCCGAGATCATGATGCCGTTCCATGCGGTGATCAAAGGACACCTTGAGAAGCTCGACGGTTATGAGATCGATCTGATCGCCCCCAGTCATGGCCCACTATACGATGATCCCGGGTTTATCCTCGATGCCTACCACAGCTGGGTGAATGATCCGCCGCAGAATTTTGTCCTCCTCCCTTATGTTTCTATGCACAGGAGCACCACAGTGATGGTCGAATATCTAATCACGGCCCTGACTGCCCGCGGGGTACGAGTGAAACCGTGCAACATGACAGTGACCGATCTCGGGGCATATGCGATCGATCTGGTCGATGCAGCGACAGTTGTCTTCGGGACGCCGACCGTCCTTGTCGGTCCGCATCCGAATATCGTTTTTACTGCCTACCTGACCGCTGCGCTGCGGCCGAAACTTTGCTATGCTGCCGTGATCGGCTCGTATGGATGGGGAGGAAGAGCAGTGGAACAGATCATGAACCTTATGAAAAATGTAAAAGTAGAGTGGTTCGATCCAGTAATGACAAAGGGGTTGCCTGACGAGACAGCCTGGGCCGGACTCGATCGATTGGTCGAGACAATCGCGGAAAAGCATCAGGGACTCTGATATTGATGCTTGATCTGAGCATTGTCATCGCCGGTGCAGCCGGAGAAGGAATTCAGACGATCGGGGACGTTCTCGCTCGTTCTATCCTCGACTTGGGCTATCCTGTCTTTACCTGTAAAGAGTATGAATCCCGGATTCGCGGTGGAAAGAGCAGCTACCATATCCGAGTGAGCGAGGAGATGAGCAACGCGCCCCGTCATGACGCCGACCTGCTGCTGGTGCTAAGCGAGCAGGCGAGAGAGCATTATGCTGGACTGCTCAATAAAACTGGAGTTACGCTCGCTGGGGCAGGAGCGGATTCACAGACGATCGCTGTGCCATTTCACCGCATCGCTGCTGAACAATGTGGAGACAAGCTCTACGCCAACTCAGTTGCCGTCGGCGCACTTTGCACGATACTTCAAATAGAGTTCTCCGTACTGGAGCGGGTCTTAACGCGGCGTTTCGAAGCCAAAGGAGAGGAGGTCGTTCGTCTCAATCTTGTTGCAGCCCGCGCCGGATATGCGGCGGTGCAATCGGCGCCGCACACACGGCTGGCGCTTGAGGCACACGATCGTAAATACTACTTTCTTTCAGCACACGCGGTGATTCCGCTCGCTGCTGCCTATGCCGGCTGCCGGTTTGTCGCTGCTTATCCGATGTCTCCCGCGACTGGAATCATCACCTCATTTGCCCGTGATGAGAAATTGGGGGTCTTTATTGAGCAGGCCGAGGACGAGATCGCGGCGATCAACATGGCGGTTGGTGCCAGCTATGCCGGAGCGCGGGCGATGACCGCTACTTCGGGCGGTGGCTTTGCCTTGATGGTCGAAGGGGTAAGTCTATCCGGGATGACGGAAATCCCGCTTGTGATCTTAATCGCGCAGCGGCCCGGCCCGGCGACAGGACTGCCCACCCGTACAGCCCAGGAAGATCTTCTGTTCGCCATTTACTCCGGCCATGGCGAGTTTCCCAAGGCGGTCCTTGCTCCGTCCGATCCACAGGATGCGTTTGCTAAGACAGGGCGCGCATTCGAGCTCGCTGCCAAATACCAGATTCCAGTCATCCTCCTCACTGATCAGTATCTTGCTGATAGCTATTTTTCGTATGATGAGTTTAAGAGCGGGGATCAGCCGCTGGCAGCGCACATCGCTGACCCGCAAATGATTTCTGATTACAAGCGCTATCGCCTTACTGAAGATGGGATCTCTCCTCGCCTCTATCCCGGACAGAGCGAACATCTAGTCTGCTCAGACAGCGATGAGCACGACGAGGTAGGCCATATCACCGAAGACCTCACTCACATGCGACCGGCAATGGTGCAAAAGCGACTTGCCAAGCAGAAACAGTTACAACAGGAGATCGCTTTACCAGCAGAATTATATTTATCCGATGCCGAAACTGTCTTTGTTGGTTGGGGATCAACACTTGGGGCGATTGAGGAAACAGTCTCGCAGTTACGCGCCGATGGGATAGCAGCGGGAGCGATCCACTTTACCGAAATATGGCCGCTGCCTGACTACGTCTTCGCCAGTGATAAACAGTATATCAGTGTGGAAGGCAACGCCACCGGGCAGTTCGCCTATCTGCTGACCGCTGAATATGGAATCAGCTTTTCCGGGACGGTGAGACGCAGCGATGGCCTCCCGATAACTGCTGACTACATAAAGAGGGGAATCAATGAGCGAGTTTAGCGACTACAAAAGCGAGGTAGAGAATCAATGGTGTCCTGGTTGCCCAAACTTCGGCATCCTGACAGCGCTCAAGCGGACGTTGGTTTCGCTGGGCAAAGAACCGCACCAGGTCTGCCTTGTTTCCGGGATTGGTCAAGCAGCAAAGTTGCCGCATTATCTGCGCTGTAATCTGTTCAACGGGTTGCATGGTCGTGCCATCCCCGCGGCAATCGGAATTCATGTGGCTAATCCAACGCTTACCACGATTGTCACTACCGGAGAAGGCGACTGTTACGGAGAAGGCGGGAATCACTTTCTGCACGCACTGCGGCGTAACCCTGATATCACAGTAATCGTGCATAACAACGAGATCTATGCCCTTACCAAAGGGCAGGGCTCACCGACGACACCGCGTGGTGAGAAGACACGGCTCCAATTTACCGGCGTGGAGGCGGCGCCGGTGCAGATGCTTTCCACTGCAATCATCTACGAGTGTGCATTTGTCGCCCGCGGCTTTGTCGGTAATTTGAGTCACTTGAGTGAGTTATTTACAAGCGCGATCGCTCACCGTGGTCTTTCGCTTGTTGAAGTGATCCAACCATGTATAATTTATGGGACAAGATTAGTTCCTTGGTACCGCGAGCGAGTCGAGCTGCTTCCCGCGGACTACAACCGTCGCGATCGCACCGCGGCGTTGGAAGCGGCGCGATCACAAGGGGATCGAATTCCGATCGGAGTCTTGTACGAGGGAACTCCGCGGCCACTCTTTGCAGAACGCTATCAGAAACGGATGGGGAAACGACCGCTCGCTGAGTTACCGTTGATCCGGCAAGCAGCGATCGCCGCGCGACTGACTCAATTCAGGGGGTGATCAGGCGGCAAAATCACGGTGCAAAGAACCGTTAGATACAAGGCTGTTACGCTAATAAAACTACCGGAGGTATATAAAATGGGAACAAAAGGTAAAGCGATTGTCGGGATGGACGTTGTTGAGCTAATCAACCTTCTCAACAAGGCGTTCGCTGATGAGTGGTTAGCCTACTATCAGTATTGGATCGGTACCCAGATCGTCAAAGGCCCGATGCGGGAAGCAGCGATGGCTGAGCTGACCGAGCATGCTGCCGACGAGCTACGCCACGCTCAAATGTTATCCGACCGGATCAATCAATTGGGAGGAACACCGCTCACTGATCCTGTTGAGTGGAGTAAAATGGCAACCTGCGCTTACTTAAAGCCGACCGACTATTCAGTTAGAGCGATCATCAAGCAAGGAGTGAATGGAGAACAGTGTGCCATCGATGTCTACACCCGCCTATTGGCAAAGACTAAAGACAAAGATCCCATCACCTACCAGCTGCTTATCCCCATCTTGGCCGATGAAGTGGACCACGAGGAGGATTTTGAGGCTCTATTAGCCGACCTGGCAGAAATCGAAATGGGGAGGTAACACATGCGGATTGGAGACCTGGTCAAGACAGAAACTCAAGAAGGAAAAGAGAAACATGTTCCAGTGATCGAGCTTGTCGATTGCCCGGACTGCACAGACAAGGTTGTCAAGGTTACCGTCGGCAAGGAAGTGCCACATCCGAACACGATCGCGCACCACATCAAATGGATCCATCTCTACGGAATCAAGGACGAACTTGCCGTGCAAGTGGCCGCGTTCGACCTTGGGCCCACCTACGGAATACCAGAGGTGATGTGCCACGTAAATCTCGCTGATTTCAGCGAGTTAATCGCGGTGGAGTACTGCAATATCCACGGCCTATGGGAGAGTTCACTCCTGCTGTAAGACGGAGACTACAACTGCTGACAAAAACTGTGCCAAACATTAACAGGGCCTGCCAACGCATTTGACAAAGTTCTAGTATTGTGCTGTGCATGGCGGTGTAAAATGATCGAAGCGTTACCGGTAGTCGCCGGTGTGGGTTCACGGAGACTGAAAACGCGCGTGGAGAGAGACATAAGACCAGCAGCAGTATTGTTGATGGCCGCAGTGAAACGTGAAAATATGGTCGAAGAGAGGCGACCGTCCAAATTGTGCCAAACTGGCACAGTCTGGTAAACCAGATTTACAATCGACGAAAAAGTTCACCCACTCATCAAAGCGCGGCGTGCCAAGCGTGCCCTCTCCACCAAACAGGTCAGCGCGGCAGAGATCAGACTCCTTCTCGAGGCGGCGCATTTCGCACCGTCCTGCTTCAACAGTCAGCCGTGGCGGTTCGTCGTCATCGACGACGATGAGAAGCTTACCGCAATCAAGCAGGCAATGCCGAAGGGAAACTACTGGACCAAACCCGCGCCGGTGATCATCGCCCTCGCCTCGCAGCGCGACCTTGACTGCAAACTCTCCGACGGACGCGACTACTTCCTTTTCGACTGCGGGATAGCCGTGGGTAACCTAATGATCCAGGCGACTGAGATGGGGTTGATTGCCCACCCGATCGCCGGGTACAACCCAACAAAAGTGAAGGAGATATTAAAGGTCCCCGTAAACTACGTCCTCATCACCATAATCATCGTCGCTCGCCCTGGTGATCCGGCGATTCTTTCCGAAGACCATCGCATAATCGAGCTTGGAGAACGTGATCGCAAGCCGCTCGTTGAGGTGATGACCCGGAATCGTTTTATCTCGGAGTTAGAAAAAGATTGATGACGATGCTTGATCTCTGATCGCGGCTTGTCCGGAGATAATTCAGCCGGCTCAGTCGGCAGGCAAGGAGAGGTCTCGATGGCCGATAATATCAGTTTGGCGCTATTGATCACAACACTCGCCGGGCTGTCTACTGCAGTGGGTGGATTGATCGGGATCATGGTTCGTAAACCTGGCCCACGATTCATGGCCCTGACGCTCGGCTTCTCCGCCGGGGTGATGATCCTTCTCTCCTATATTGAACTGCTGCAAGGAGGGATAGAGCAGATCGGCTTTATCCGCGCTCATCTGGCATTCTTCGTTGGAATGGGAGTGATGTTCTTGGTTGATGTCTCAATCCCGCATGACTTCATTGCCGAGCATCATCGTACCGGAACAGATGAGCACAGCAGTCGAATGATGAAGACAGGGCGGTTCGTGGCGCTCGGGATCGCCATCCATAACTTTCCTGAAGGGATGGCCACATTTATTGGTACGTTGGTCGACCCATCGCTCGGGATTGCCATTGCCGCGGCGATCGCCTTGCATAACATTCCCGAAGGAGTAGCCGTAGCCGCGCCAATCTATGCTGCGACCGACAGCCGAAAAAAAGCGTTTCTTTGGTCGTTTTTTGCCGGGCTGGCCGAGCCGGTCGGGGCTGGTTTGGCCGCTCTCGTTCTGTTGCCGTTTTTAACTGATGCGGTGCTCAGCTACGTGCTCGCTGCAGTCGGCGGAGCGATGATCTTCATCTCACTCGACGAGCTGATCCCTGCCAGCCGCGTATTCAGGGAAGATCACATCTCGATCATCGGGGTTATCGCCGGCATGATCGTGATGGCAGTCAGTCTGTGGTTGCTGAGATAGACGAGCAGTTTATCAGTCGGAGACCGGCATTGTTCACCATGAATGCTCCGAACAGCCAGGCAACGATAATTGCCTAATTCGTCGATCAGGGCTGATCACATGAAAACCTCGGTTGATCGTCGCCATCGCCCCGCTGCCAGTCAATGTATTCATCAGCAGTACCGCTCCGAAAATAATGATCAGGATATTTACTGCGGAAAGAGCGCCAAGTAGAGAGGCAGCCGCCAGCCAGCGCACCGGCATCCCCCAGACTCCGGCAGTGATAAGCAGTAGGACCAGCCAGGTAATTGGCATTCCCCGCCTGGCTGACCAATTGAACCCCACCAACAGAATGATGATCAGCATGATTGGTAAGATTGACAGTAGCGCCGATATCAGCACTATTCCTCCTTTATCCTGCACTTTAAATAGCAATGAGAAGAGCGCTTAACAGTTACTCCAGTATGAGTATTTCACTACCGCTGCTGGTCGTCTGCTTATATAAGCGGTATTCCTTGGCTTTCTTGTAGGGGGTGTGTTATACTTTGTGTAAAAGAGCATGAAGTTATCTGAAAATATCGGAATTTTAATAATTCCGATTGCGGACTTAGGGAGATTTCAAGGGAAACAATCCCGCAGGTTGCGAGGGTGAAGCCTGTGGCAATTTCAAAGTAATCCCATTAGATTGCTTCGCTTACGCTCGCAATGATAGGAAAGAAAGCGGGATGACGCGAGTCCTTATAGAGCACGTCGCCATAGGGGCTTTGCCCACTACGTGTGGTATCCCCGGAGGGGATAGCTTGGAAAGGAGGGCCACTTGTTATGCCTGAACTGACTGAAACAACAGAACCGAAGATCATCAGGAGATCTTCTTCCCGGACAAGTGCAAAGAGACCAAAGAAAAAGCGATTTGCCTCATGGTTAAGATTGGCTGTTGTGGCCGTATCTTTACCAGCCTTCGGGATTTACCTGGCAACTCAAGACCCAATGCTCAGCCTGTTATTGGTGGTTGGTCTTTGCTTTGGCTTTATCCTCCAGAGAGCAAGGTTTTGTTTCACAGCTTCATTAAGGGACCCTTATCTGACCGGAGGTACCTCGCTGACCAAGGCGGTACTGATTGCTTTTGCCATAACCAGTATTGGTTTTGTCGCCATACAGTACGGTGCCTCTGTTAGAGGTCTGCCTATTCCGGGGTTTATATCTCCCATAAGCCTGGCTACCCTAATCGGCGCCTTTATGTTTGGAATCGGCATGGTAATAGCCGGTGGTTGTGCCTCTGGTACTCTGATGCGGGTAGGAGAAGGTTTCACTATGCTGATGCTGGTCCTGATTTTCTTTGTCATCGGCTCGCTGGTCGGTGCGTATGATTACGGCTGGTGGAAGCTTCATTTCATCCAGGATGCCCCCAGGGTTTTCCTGCCGGATGTTTTCGGCTGGGTTGGGGCGATAACACTTCAATTACTGCTTATAGCGGCTCTCTATATTCTTGCGGATAAATGGGAAAAGAGGAAGAAAACCTCGAAGTAGTAAACCTGCTTTAAGGTAATTCGTAACAACAGGAGGAGTAAAGATGACAGAAGTGGTGGTAGATGCTTTAGGAGAAGCCTGTCCTGTTCCTTTGATCAAGGCGCAGAAGGCGATAGAAAAACTGGAAGTAGGAGATGTTCTCATTCTCAAGATAGATCACAGTTGTGCCATGAAAAACGTTCCTGAATGGGCAAGGAAAGTAGGGCATAACGTTGAGCTTGAAGAAGTAGATG
>CAYSQQ010000004.1:0-19231 GCA_964433275.1 uncultured Thermotogae bacterium | reverse complement strand
TAGGAACAACGAAAGCACCCCACGCATAGGCAAGTCCCGCCATGAAGGCAAGGAGGAACCCTGCAAAAGGAATACTCCATCTCGTTATTACATACATTTTCCCCATTTTCCCTCCCGCGGATACAGGCCAGCACAAGATACCTCTCAGAATGCTATTTAAGCTTGTATTGTATCAGGCGCTTGCGTAAATAACAGTTCGGGTTTTCCCAAAAGTTTGGGCTGCTCTGATCTAATGTGACTCCCCGGCGCGGCGTACTAAAATCATCCTAATATCGACTCGAAAAGTCGCGGTTTTCTGATTTCCCTCTGACCCCAGCTTGTTCTTATGATATCATGAAGTTATGGAAGAGTTAATACTCATTCAGGGACGGGAAATAACGCGCCAGGATATCAGATCAATTGGATGACTGATCAAAGCCAATCCATCCTGGAATCGTGTATGGACGGGATAGCATCACCTATTCCTGCCTCATTTCAGACACTGCCTGCTAAAGTATGATTTGCGCAGTTGACTACCTAATCCCCTCCCCATTTTGATACCACAACGCCAGCAAAAGGTAGTCACCTGAACAGAAGCCGCCCGGTGCCAGCCCCCAGGGCGATCGCCAAGCGGCCCGAGGAAAATCACGTTCTCACACTCCTCAGGCGAACTTCAGGGCGCACAAGCAGGAGCGGATGAAGAGGACGCCGAGCGGCGCCGCGAGTTTGCTGTAAAGGGAGGTGCGTGGTCAGTAATGTTTATCTTCTTTTCTCTGGTGACAGGTGAATCACGTCTACAGTGCCTGCTGCGGCATCTAACAGCAACAGCCGGTGGCGCAGCGGTTTACCGATACCGGTCAGCAATTTCATCACCTCCTGTGCTTGCCAGGCAGCGACCATCATCGGGGTAGCGGCAGGACAGCCCAGCTCGGCTTCGATCCCTTGTTCTGGTATCTCTTCTCGTCCATAGAGTGCGTAGAGACCCTCGTCGCCAGGCAAGATGGTCATCACCTGCCCGAGCATGCCGCCGATCGCTCCATGGACAAGCGGGATTCCTCGTTGCTGTGCCGCTTCTTGCAGTATGATACGCATCGGCAGGCGATCGACTGCATCGACCACCATATCCGCGCTCGCAAGCAGCGACAATAGGTTCTCCGAAGTAGCTTCGACTGCGTGGGATACCACCTCCACCGCTGAGTTGATGGCAGCTACGCGGAGGCCAGCCGCCTCCACCTTAGAAGCGCCGAGGTTAGCCTCAGTGGCGAGTATCTGGCGATTCAGATTGTGGTCAGAAAATCTATCGTTGTCGATGAGGATCAGTCGTCCTATCCCCATACGCGCCAATGACTCCAGCACGCAGCCTCCCAGTCCGCCGAGGCCGACAACGGCCACTGTAGCCTGCAAGAGCTTGGCTTGACCATCCATGTCTATCGTTCTTAGATTACGCAGGTAACGCCGCGGCAGCACGCAAATTTCCAGAGCGGCCAGCTCGACCTCTTTGGATGAAAGACTGAACGTGCATGACAAAGCTCTGATCTGCTCCAAAGCAATAACCAGGATTTCTCCTTCCACTATCGCCAGTCTCGTTATCTGTTCCTGTAATCTTCCTTTGCTCATCCGCACATGAAAATCCTATCCACCGGCAATAGAAGGGAACAGGGCAACCCTGTCACCATCGGTCAGGAGATGATCAACTTCCTGCTGCCGGCCGTTGATAAATATTATTTTAACCACCGCGGAAGGGATGCCTAATTTCTCCTCCAGGAGTTGTTTTACAATAATTTTCTCTGCGAGATGGAGGAATAAAGGTTCTCCTACTTCCAATTCAGGACGATACTTCCTCAATGTGGCATAAAGCCTGACTTCAATCTTGATCATCGTGCTCATCGTCACCGCGTTTGCGGAAGTACCACTTGTAAAGCAGTTGCATGTCATCGGGAAAAATACCCAGACGATCTCCGGTCTTTACTGATCGCGACAATGTCGAATATTGACCGTTAAGGAAGATGTTGCTTCCCAGTTCTTTGTGAAGGATGCCGATCTGCTCGACGATCTTTCCAATGGTCGCTCCCTGCGCAACAGGGATAAAGATGATCGAATCGCGACAGGGATTCTCGTTATCGGTAAACCGGCGTAGTTTTCCGTACAAGTGTATCTCAAGCATCTTTAGCTGTAAAAAGAGCGATCAGCCGGCAGCATTGCGCGATAGTCTCTGACAACTGATCGCTGGATGTTCGCAATTATAGTTAACAGTTAACTTCCTTGATCAATTTTGGAGAGAATGGACTCTGTCAAGCGTCTCATCAGGGACATCGAAGACGACGTTGTGGGGCGGGAGCTCTTCGTGTTTCATAAACTCCGGCAGGCGGTCGTGGGCTCTGGTAAAGCCGGCTGCCGTATTGAAGGCTCGTTCCTTTTGGATGATCTCTTCACCGATGCGGCCGATGTCGTCCACTGTCCAGTCGGTGCCCAGTACTCCACTGCATGTCTCCACCATTCCTGTCAGCCCGGAAGGGATGTCAAGGATGGCAAAAGCAATGAACAGGCAATAACCGCTGGCATCAATGAACGCGGTGGCATACTGAAAATTACGTGCCATATCAGCTTTATCCACGTCAAACTGATCCACCTTTCCGCTCACGCCGAGCATCTCCGGAGCGATAGTGTATCCAGAGGTATGGTCAGCGCCCATAGTGGAGATAGCATAGGTGATACCGATCCCTTTGATCGCGCGTGGATCGTAAGCGGGTATCGCCTGGCCTTTGACGGTGGGACAGCGCACCACTCCGAAGACATTGGCTGTAATTGCTGCGCCATTGCCCAAAATGTGCCCCAACGGGGTTCCATTACCGATTTCATGCATCAGCGAGATCGCCTTTGCCCCATCGCCAAACTCCGCCAACCCAGCCTCAATCGCCATAGCAATGGTCACTCCTGCTTCAATAGTGTCCAAGCCGTAGTCGTTGCAAAGACGGATCAGCTCTCCGGTGATATCCAGGTCGTCAATGCCGCAGTTGGCACCGAAGGACCAGACCGATTCATACTCCTGCACAGAGACCAGCTCGCTGCCATCGGGTTTGGGATAGACGTTGGAACACCTGATGAGACAGCCCGGACTGCAACCATGGCCGGTCGTTCCCACTCCCCCGCGTTTGTTGCATATCTCATGGATCGTTTCTCCACTGAGCTTAGCTGCGCCGGCAAAGCGTCCATCGCGGAAATTGAAGGTGGGGAAGCCGCCGGCTTCGTTGATAATGTTGACCAACACCGCTGTGCCATAGGTGTTCAATCCACCGCCAGGTTTGGTGATGTCGTGTGCTAAGAGTGCTTCAGCTAATTTTTTGCGCCCCGTATCGAATAGTTCCTTATTAACGATAGGAACGCCGGGACTGTCTGCATCGTCAATGATGATTGCCTTAAGACCCTTAGAGCCCATTACCGCTCCCATCCCGCCGCGGCCGGCGTAACGGCTCGGCCGATTCTCCGGGTCATTGACGCAGATGCCGGCATTGGCCATCAGTCTCTCTCCAGCTATGCCGATACCGATGATTGCCACCTTCTCACCGAACTCATCGAAGAGAAGAGGATAGGTCTCATACAAACCCTTACCCAGCCACAAATCAGAGGCCGGCAGAAGTTCTGCTCCGTCCTTGTCCAGTTTGAGTACCCAGTAATTGCCCTTCTCTGCTGGTTGCCCCTCAACAACGATCGCCTTGATTCCTAACCGGGCCAGCTTCTGGCCGGCCATGCCACCGGAGTTGGTCTCCTTGATAGTGCCAGTTAGGGGGGATTTACCGCCGATTGAGATACGTCCGGAAGTTGGTGCAGCAGTGCCGGTAACGATGCCCGCTGCATAAACAATCTTGTTGTTGGGTCCCAGAGGGTGACAAGTCGGTGATACCTCATCGCAGACGATATTAGAAGTTATCCAACGACCGCCCATCTCCTTATACTTCTCCGGTACGGTCTCAAACGTAACCGTCCGGGCGGTCATATTCACGCGCAGAATCTTGCTCATCTTCAGACACCTCCTTCGATATCTTCTTTTTTAAATGAAAATATTGACGTAATTGAAGTATCTCCTTCTGAGCATCACCTCCTTGCTACAAACAAGTTCTAATTGCAGTAGATACAGACAAATTAAATTATAGCCGGTTAGGCAAGGGGTGACAACAATCGGACCCTCTTTTTGTTGACATTTGTCAACAAAAAGGCTATAATAAGATTAATGATAACTAAAAGATTCGGTGAGAACCTGCGTGCATTACGCAGGGCAAAGGGGATCGGGCAGCGTGAACTTGCTCGTCAAGTTGATATCGAGGCCAGTCGGCTCTGCCGCATTGAACAGGACAAGCGACCCCCTCCGCTCGACAGACTCGGCGCGTTGGCGCAAGCATTGGATGTATATGTGTATGAACTTCTTGCTCATATCGATGGCGGGCGAGAGCTTGATCAATCACTTATGCGGCCGCCGCGCGAGAACCGTATTACAGGAAGGATCCTCTCATATACCACCGGGATCGCCATTCTCCAGGTAGGCAAAGAGGTAATCGATATTGCAAGCGCAGCGGAACTGACCACCCATGATGAGGTAACAATCGCTCTTTCTCCCCGTGCAGTTACACTTGCTCTTCAATCGCATCGCTCCAGTGCGCGTAATAAATTTCACGGCATGATCGTGGCGATCGAGGATCGGAAAGGCACCGCACGGATCGAGATTGATTGCGGCCCGTTTCCACTTGTGAGTGTGATCACCGCTCGTTCGGCAACGGAGATGAACCTTGCCGTCGGCAAGAAAGTATATGCCTCTTTTAAGGCTACGGCTGTTTCGGTACTCACTTTGCAAAACCAAGTGGATAAAATTAGGGGAGGTGATAGATAAGACTTGAAAAAGGTTCTATATAACAGGTTAAGAATCGTAACACAAGATCAGAGGTCAATGTCTGGTGTCAATGGTGAATGGAAAGTAAGTGATAGAGCCCAACGCATTCAATGAACCTTGCGTGGCTGACAATCACCCCTTAGACAAAGAGACTTTACAACTTAAGAAGGAGGAAAAATGATCGATCAAAAAAGACTGGCTGTGATATTGGTGTTAGTATTTTGCACTGCTTGTGTGTTCGGCGTGACCGCGATAGGCGGAGCAGAGCCGGGACCACTGGGCGATCTTGTTTTGGCAACAACGACCAGCACTTACGATTCAGGATTACTACATATCTTAAATCCGGTCTTTACGGATCTGTTCGGGGTGAGGGTGAAAGTGATCTCTGTCGGAACCGGCGCGGCATTGGAGCTGGGGCGGCGGGGAGATGTGGATTTGGTATTGGTCCATGCCCGCACAGCCGAGGATCGCTTCATGGAAGAAGGATACGGCATCAACCGTCGTGACGTGATGTTCAATGATTTTATCATTGTCGGGCCGGCCGATGATCCCGCGATGATTTACGGAGCGATAGACGTTGCTGTGGCGTTACAACAGATCGCTGCGCACGAGGCGCTCTTCCTTTCGCGCGGTGATCAATCAGGGACTCATATGCGGGAGATCTTTCTCTGGGCAGAGACAGGGATTGAGCCGATCGGCCGCTGGTACAAAGAGAGCGGAAGAGGGATGGGAGATACGCTCATCCAAGCCAGCTTGATGGGCGCCCATACATTGACTGATCGCGGAACGTGGCTGACATTGCGCGATCGACTTGAGCTGGTCATCCTGGTAGAGGGTCCGCTGCGCGGCGGTGACGTGCGTCTCGCCAATCCCTACGGGATCCTGGCAATCAACCCTGCCATCCATCCTCATGTCAACCATATCCTTGCGATGGCGTACATCGGGTTTATAACTTCGCCATTAGGACAAGAATTGATCGCTGGCTTCAAACGCAATGACAAACAACTCTTCTTTCCAGCGGCATTACAGCGAGAGCCTAATTTCGCCCAGTTTGTCCCGGAAGAACGTCTGCGTGATGGCAATAGCGACTGCACAGACTAACAGGAGATAGATCAGTGGAATCACTTCATTTCTTATGGGTAGGCCTTACGCAGGCGGTATCACTCCTCTTGCGGCTCGATCCTCCGCTGGTGAGTATTATAGCTGTTTCACTACGCGTTTCAATCACCGCGCTGCTCATCGGCGGAGCGATCGCTATGCCAGTGGCGGTGCTCCTTTCAAGTAAGGACTTTCCCGGCAGCCAGTTCCTGCGCACGCTCATCAATGCCGGCATGGGGCTGCCGTCGGTGATCGCCGGGTTGATGGTACTCCTGTTGTTGACGGCACGAGGGCCGCTCGGAGGGTTCAATCTCCTCTGGACGCCGACCGCGATGATCATCTCGCAGATCGTCCTTATTACCCCCTTGATCACCGGAGTGATGATCTCTTCCCTGCGCGGAGTGAATAAGCGGGTAAAGGACGCCGCAGTCAGCTTAGGGGCGAATCGCGCCCAACGCGCCCTTGTCATCCTGCGTGAGGCCCATTATGGCCTACTCACCGCTTTCATGGCCGGGTTTGGCCGTGCTATCGCTGAAGTCGGCTCAGTGATCATGGTGGGAGGGAATATTGCTTGGGCGGATGGCATCTCCCACACCCGCACGTTAACCACAGCGATGATACTGGAGGTGCGGCGAGGTAACTTTGAGCAGGCGCTTGCATTGGGGATGATTCTGGTGACGCTTGTTCTAATTGTCAATGGGATAGCAATCCTGATGCAGCGGCGGGCCGGACGATGATCAGCGTTGAGGATCTCTGCTTCGGGTATGAGGCTGACCAACCGATACTCACTGGGATAAACTTTTCTGTTGCTCGCGGCGATGTTTTTGCCCTGATGGGCCCGAGTGGAGGCGGCAAGACGACCCTTCTTCGTCTCCTCAACCTGTTTATGACACCGTGGCAAGGGAGAATTCTGCTCGAGGGGGTCGATTTGCCGCGGCTGACTGGAAAGGAACGATTGGTGTTGAAACGCCGGATGGCGATGGTCTTCGAAGAACCAGCCCTGTTCAACACTTCCGTAGCAGCGAATATCGCCTATGGACTGAAAGTGCGGCACAAGAAGCGAGCAACGATCAACAACGCTGTCCAGGAGATGCTTGCACTCATCGGCTTGCAGAAGATAGCACGAAAGTCGGCGCTGCTTCTTTCCCGCGGAGAGGCACAGCGAGTTGCATTAGCACGAGCAATGATCGTGCGTCCCGAGATATTGTTCCTTGATGAGCCGACAGCGAACCTCGACCCGCATAATGTCAGCCGGATTGAAGAGCTGATCAGAACAGTGAATGAGCGGTTTGACACGACGATCGTGATGGCGACGCATAATATGGGCCAAGCACGAAGAATCGCTACTACCGTCGGCTTTCTCTATAACGGTCAACTTGTGGAATGGGGTGACACCCAGACTCTCTTCACTGCCGCAGCAGACGAACGCACTACAGCGTTCATCTCCGGCGAGCTGGTCTGTTGAGAAAAATAGCCCTCAGTAGTCAGTGACCAGCGGTCAATTATTTATCTCGTTCCTTGACGGCTAAATAATTTGATATTGTCAAGGTATCTCATCGGGTTGTCAGATTCACAGTTTAAAGCAGGTTCTATGTTCCGGGGTTCACGGTTCGGAAAGAGTTCGTAGTTCAGAGCCAAAGTCTGTCATTGCGAGTCCGCGAAGCAATCTCGTTTGTAGGATTCATAGGTTCACGGTTCGGAGGGACGTAAAATAATATGTAGGGACACGGTATGCCGTGTCCCTACCGGAACAGAATAAACTATTCCGGTAAACCGAGAATCATGATCAAGTATTCGGGGTCAGGGACGACCCCGAATACCTGATAGGCGGGGTTCAAGGTGTAAAACAGGTTCAGGGTTCCAGGTTTAAGAAGGTGGGAGGTTGTCTGACTTATTTCCTATTTCCTTTTTCTTCTTCTCATTCTTCTCATTCTCACCCTCTCAACTTCTCATCTTCCCTCTTTCTCTTCACCCATTACCCATAACCTTGCCATTGTCAAGTTAAATATCCAAGTGCGTTATCTTCTCGCTGTTCTCTTTGATGAAATCACGACGTAATGCAACATTGCTGCCCATTAATGTGGAGAATATCTCATCAGCTGCCAACGCATCTCTAATCGTTACTTGTTTGAGAGTTCTATGTTGCGGATCCATCGTCGTCTTCCATAACTCGGTTGGATTCATCTCTCCCAACCCTTTGAATCGTTTTGTGGAAAAGGTTCCATTATTCTTAGCGCGAAATCGTTCTAACTCTTCTTCAGAATAGAGGTAAGATTTCTTTTTCCCTTGCTGAAGTTGATAGAGAGGCGGATTGGCGATGTAAAGGTGACCTTTTTCAATCAGTCCGCGCAGATACCGGAAGAAGAAAGTGAGCAGCAGCGTTCTGATATGCGCCCCATCGATATCGGCATCACTCATAATGATCGTCTTATAATAGCGTAGTTTTTCCATATTGAACTGATCGCGAATCCCTGTGCCGAGCGCAGTTGTTAGCGCTTGGAGTTCTTCGTTATCCAGCAGCTTTGCTATGCTGGCTTTCTCTACATTCAGGACCTTGCCTCGTAAAGGGAGGATAGCTTGAAACCTCCGATCGCGTCCTTGTTTTGCGCTGCCACCAGCGGAATCTCCCTCGACGATATAAAGTTCGCAAGCTGCAGGATCAGAGATAGAGCAATCAGCCAATTTCCCCGGCAAGGACGTCGACGCAAGAACACCTTTTCTCCGCGCTATCTTACGCGCCTTGGATGCGGCGATACGAGCCCGTGCCGCAGCGAGAGATTTCTCGATGACCGCACGGGCAATCGATGGATTCTTCTTAAATAAAATGGTCAGTTTCTCGTGGATGACAGAAGCGATAAATTCATGCACTTCCGGGTTCCCCAGCTTGGTCTTTGTCTGACCCTCAAACTCCGGATTAGGGTGCTTGATATTAATAATCGCTACCAACCCTTCGCGGAAATCTTCTCCTTTCAGGTTTGGTTCGTCTTTACGGATTATCTTCTTTGCCCGTCCGTAATCATTGAGAAACTTCGTTAATGCCGACTTGAATCCGACAAGATGCGTCCCCCCTTCTGCGGTATTGATATTGTTGACAAACGAGAAGATCGATTCATTGTAAGCATCTGTGAAGAGCAGCGCTATATCTGCTACAACACCTGCCGCCTCACCAGAGATAAAGATCGGTTTTGGATGTACAGATTCACGTCCTGTTGCCAAATCTTTGACAAAGGCGACAATTCCTCCCTTAAACTGAAATCGCCGTGATACATCGGCTATCTCGTTATTTAATAGAATGATCAGCCCGCTGTTCAGATAAGCAAGCTCTTTCAGTCGATGGGCGAGTTTAGAGAAATTGTAGCGGATTTCGCCGAAGATCTCTGTATCAGGCAAAAAGGTGATCGAAGTACCATTGGTATCGGTTTCACCGACTATTTCTAATTTACTGTTAGGAACGCCACGTGCAAATTCCTGTTGATATATTTTCCCTCCCCGGTATACTGCAATCTGCAAATAGGATGAAAGAGCATTTACAACGGAGACACCGACTCCATGGAGGCCACCGCTGACTTTATACGAATCGTTATCAAACTTGCCTCCTGCATGCAGCGTGGTCAGCACCAGCTCCACAGCGTTGATCCCTGATTCTTTATGAACTCCCACTGGCATGCCGCGGCCGTCATCAGAGACGGTCACAGAATTATCGCGATGGACAGTCACCTTGATCTTCGAACAGTAGCCAGCAAGAGTTTCGTCGATACTATTATCAACGATCTCTTCAATCAGATGCATCAATCCCGCTTCTCCAGTGCCGCCGATGTACATTCCCGGGCGCAATCGCACCGCTTCTAAGTCTTCCAATACTTTTATCTGTTCAGCTTCATAAACCATAACACAAAAGTATAACCTACAACGGGTGAAGATGCAATTTACGCCTTGAGGACAGGGACGACATCGACTATTACCATGATGTTGTTATCCGGCCCTCCTTATGGTACACTGATTAAGGACGAAGAATTGTCCAATATTTTTAATTTGGGAGGAGATTATGCGCGCAAAATGTCTTATTATCGTCGGGATCGTCATGTTTGGGGTGATAGTCACTGGTTTCTCCTTTTATCACACCGGGGTTGGTTCTGATAACACCACCGGGATGGCGGCGGATAATTGCCGATTCCTCTTCCTCGCTGACTTACAGCCTGGAATGAGGGGTGTGGGGAGAACCGTCATCAGGTCAGGGGTTATCAGTGAATTCGCAATTAAGATCGTTGGAATTATCGACGAACCAGGCAAGCTCTCCGATTTTATCGTCGTCAGGGTAAGCGGAGAGCCGATTATCAAAGCAGGGGGCGTTGCGCAAGGGATGAGCGGCAGCCCGATCTATATCGATGGAAAGTTGATCGGCGCTCTAAGCAGGGCAGCGGTATGGGCTAGAGCGGATGATCCGATCGCACTTATTACTCCTATCGAGGGGATGCTGGAGATCATCGGCGTGTTACAGGAGAAAAGGCTCAATGAGTATGAAAACCTCATCTTCAAGGAGACAGAGCCGATCGATCTTCGTCTGGTGGCTCACCGGCCGTCTGAAGCCGCTCTCAAACGAGCATTTGCCGAAGCGGCAGCAACCGGAACAAAGCTGATCTTTGCTTATCCTGTAAACTCGCCCCTGATGATCAGCGGGCTGCGCGGTCGCTCGCTTTCACTGCTGATGGACGGACCCAATATGGCAACGCCGGCGCGGTTGATCGATGATTTTATCTCTACTTCCCTTGCTCCCCCATTACAGGGATTGTCATCATTTGGGTTTACTCACCATGGTCTTCCCACCAGCGTAATAGATACTGGGGAAGAGAATGCTCTCCTTCTTCCCGGTGGGTCGATCGGTGTTGGATTGACCACCGGTGATATCACTATCGCCGCATTGGGGACGTTGACATACATCACTGATGGATTGCTCGTCGGGTTCGGCCATCGCTTTTTGCATGGCGGCAGGACTGATTTCCCCCTCACTTCCGCCTATGTCTATGATACGGTAGAGAGCTATCATATATCGTTCCAACTGGGCAAGATCGGACCGACGATCGGTACGATCTTCGAAGATCGCGCGCAGGGAATCGGTGGAATGGTAGATCATTTCCCGGAGATGGTTGATCTTTCGTTTGCCGTCCGTGATATTGATCGTGAACATCGCCGGAATTTTTCGATCGATCTGGTCAATGAACCGCAACTTATGGCCGGGTTGATTCTTGCCACCGGGATCGAAGCGCTTGATTCTACGCTCGATAGAGTCGGTCCAGGAACAGTAGAAGTCATTTACCGCATATACGGTGATGGGATGCCGCGACCACTTGAACGGCGGGATCTCTTCTTGAGCACGACGGATATCGCTCTCTTTGCTCCGTTCCAATTGGCGTTGATCACTCATATCTTGCAATATAATGAGTTCGTCGATCCACAGATCACGCGGATTGAGACTTCGATAGAAATTCGCGAAGAACTCCGCGCCACCTTTATCACTGATCTTAATATCGACCGCCCCTCGTACCAACCTGGAGACCTGCTCTTCTTTGAAGTTGGACTACAAACCTGGCGCGGTGAAAGGCTCACCTATCGCGGTGCACTTACGATCCCTGAGGATACTGTCGGAGATTTTATCATTATCAGGGCATTTGGTGGACCGCGTCGTCGTGAGACCGGCGAGCCGCCTCCGATTTTCGAGGATCTTAACGACTTGATCTCAGCGATCGAAGATATTCCGGCATGGGACACCATCACTATCGAGATCTTCGCGCTTACACCAGCAGGAGTATTCCTCGGCCGGGAGCTATTATCTGGAATAGCAAGAACAACTATATCGACGGACGGTTACGTCGTTTTGGATAACGTGGAAATAGTAGCAAGGTTGATTCATCCTGAGGAGTGATAGGTGATCAGAGAATGTTCTCCTGCTCTGAGATCGCGAATATCGTCACTGGATCGCTCTTGCAAAGAGATAATACAGCGGCTGTACCGGTGGGCTTCGCGCATGACTCACGAATACTTGCGCCGGGAGAAGTCTTCATCGCGCTTAGAGGAGAACAGACCGACGGTCATCATTACTTATCAGAAGCGTTCGCTCGCGGGGCAATAGGGGCGATCATCTCCGATCGCGCCGCCATCCCAACCAAAGGGCGTAATATAATCCTTGTCGCTGACCCTCTGCAGGCGTTGCACTCGTTGGCACGCCATTGGCGGAGGCGATTCTCTGCTCCGATTATCGGGGTGGCAGGGAGCTGTGGCAAGACAACGACCAAAGAGATGATCGCGCACTTGCTGCGTCCTCACCGGCATACTTTTGTATCTCCAGGGAATTACAATACCGAATACGGTCTTCCGTTGGCGCTTCTAACAATGGACGAGGATGCCGAAGTAGGGATATTTGAGCTGGGAGAAGAGCGCGTGGGAGATATTGGTTTACTCGTCGATATTCTTGCGCCGACGATCGGCGTAGTCACGATGGTCGGCAGAGCTCATCTGGAGTTTTTGCAAAACAGCGAGAGAGTCGCTGAAGAGATATGGCAGTTGGTCAATGCATTGCCTGCTGACGGATATGCGATCCTCAACGCTGATTCTTCTTTGCTTGAAATGTTACGGCGCAGGTCTACCGTAAACGAGATCAGTTTCGGCATTCAAAAAGGGGATCTCCGCGCGTCAGTGACCAACAGAATATATGGGTTGCACTTAGAGTTAACAGAGAGAGACGAGCCGATAAAGCTCATCTCCCCGCTGCTTGGAAAACACAATAGTTATAATATCCTTGCTGCTGTTGCCGTGGCGCGGTTGCTTAACATTCCCTGGCAGGAGATTCAACAAGGGGTCACTTCCTTCGTGCCCTATGCGCACCGTCTTTGTCTTTATCCCTCGCCGCTCGGCTATATCCTCGATGATAGTTATAATGCCAATCCCGACTCAACTGCTGCTGCACTTCGCGTTCTCGTCGAACTTGATTTACCCGTTAAATATCGGGCATTCATCTTTGGTGATATGCTTGAATTAGGTAAAGAAACCCCGAAATTTCACCACCACATCATGGAGTCGGCGATCAAGCTGGGAATCGACTTTATCTTCACTATTGGCGACAATGCATGTACCGCTGCTGCCAAGCTGCGCAGCGGTGTTCTCAGCCGGCGGATCATCCGCAGTGAAAATAAGGAACTATTGCAACGCCAGGTGGAAGAGAGGCTTCCTCCCGGCGAGTCTCTCGTCTTGATAAAAGGATCGCGTGCGATGGGGCTGGAGGTCCTGGCGGATCACTGGCGCACTTAAGATCACTGGCAGAGCAGTAACGGGGTTGCGCAATAGGACCGAAGGGCACAACCGGCGGCAAACCGGCTCTAAGGTAAATATGCGCTGTAAAGTTGTATCGCTATCGACCTGCGGCAGACTAAAGGAACAGCGATGACAGATAAGTTGTTACACGATCTCAATGAAGAGCAATACCAGGCGGTTACCTTTGATCAAGGTCCGCTTCTACTAGTTGCTGGTGTAGGAACAGGCAAAACAACAGTGATTACGAGGCGCATTGCGTATCTGATCGCCGAAAAAAAGGCACAGCCAGCTGAGATTCTCGCCCTTACCTTTACGGAGAAAGCGGCGGTAGAGATGGAAGAACGGGTGGATATCTTAGTTCCCTACGGATATATCGATGCTCACATCAGTACGTTCCATTCATTTTGCGACCGCCTGTTGCGTGAAAACGCTCTCCGCATGGGTCTGACGCCGGATTTTCGCATCCTTACTGAGCCGGAGCAAGTGATTTTCTTCAAAGAGCACCTGTTCGATATGCCGCTTAAATCATTGCGTCCACTTGGCAATCCGATCAGGAACCTGCGGGCGATACTGACCCTCTTTTCCCGCGCCAAGGATGAGGATATCGCTCCACAAGAGTATCGTTCTTATGTCGAGCAGCTGCAAAAGCAAATAGACGCTAATTCAGACGATGAGGTCCTTGCCGCGGAATTTGTGCTGCAAGATGAATTGGCGAATGTGTACGCCAAATACCAACAACTTCTGCTTGAGAAAGGGTTTGTCGATTTTGGCGATCTGATCACCTTAGCGCTGCGCCTCCTGCGTGACCATCCAGCGATCCTCTCTCGCTATCAGAGACAATTCCGCTATATTCTTGTCGATGAGTTCCAAGATACAAACTACGCTCAGTTTGAGCTGCTGAAGCTCCTTGCCGGTCATCATAACCTTGCTGTTGCTGGTGACGACGATCAGTCAATCTATAAATTCCGCGGGGCGGCGATCAGTAATATCCTCCATTTTCAACGGCAATTTCCCGATGCGAAATTAATCGTCCTCAAGCTCAATTATCGCTCTACGCAAGAGATCCTTGACTCCTCCTACCGGTTGATCCAAAACAACAACCCGGATCGATTAGAAGTGCGCAGCGGAATCGAAAAACGGTTGGTCGCGGTGAGTAGCAATAAAGAGTCGGTCAATTACCGTCCATTTGAAACCTTATCAGCTGAAGCCGACTTTGTCGCGGAAAAGATTGCGGAGATGATGAAAGAAAAAGGACGTTCCTACCGCGATTTTGCCATTTTAGTACGGAGCAATGCCCAAGCTGATCCATTCCTGCGTGCGATGAACATACACCATATTCCATGGCGTTTTTCTGGTAGTCGAGGATTGTACGATCGCCGAGAGATCCAAACCGCGATCTCTTTTCTGCGACTTATGGCTGATCCGCGTGATAACCTGTCACTGCACTTCCTTGCCGGCTCTCCTATTTACCAATTGGAATCCGAAGCACTCGCCTTAATTACGAGCTATAGTCGACGCACAAATAAGCCTTTACTGTCAGTATTCCGTATCGCTGTCCAAACAGCGGGATTTCTTGGTATATCAGGGGAAGAGAGGGAAAAGATAAAGAAGATAGTAGATGATATCACCGCAATGGCGCGCCTGGCACGGGATGAAACGACCGGCAGCCTGCTCTACGAATACCTTATGGTCCGTACCAAATACCTGGAATCGTTGAGCAGTTCGCACAAGAAAGATGACCTGCAAGCAATGCAGAATCTGGCCAAGCTCTTTGCAATAATCGAACGATTCAAAGAGATAGCAAAGTATGACCGCGTTCCATGGTTTATCAGTTACTTTGATGCGCTGATCGAAGCAGGGGATAATCCTGCCGTAGGAGAGGCGGACTGGGACGAAGACGCTGTGAGCGTCCTTACGATCCACCAGGCGAAAGGATTGGAATTTTCTCATGTCTTCCTTGTCGGTCTTGTCTCAGGGCGCTTCCCGTCGCGGCACCGCCGTGATTCCCTCTCTCTTCCGGATGAATTGATCAAAGATATCTTACCGACAGCAAATTTCCATCAACAGGAGGAACGGCGCTTGTTCTACGTCGCCATGACGCGCGCCAAAGAGAATCTCTATTTAACGAGTGCGCTCGATTACGGTGGGAAGCGACCGCGTAAGCCGAGCCTCTTTATCTGTGAAGCGTTGGATATTCCCATTGTGACGATCAAAGCGATTAAACGCCCCCCGCTGGCCACATTAAAACATTACCAAGTAGAAACGGAAAGACCACTGCTTGCCGGGCTCATCATCCCGGAAGAGAAAAGTCTCAATCTGTCCTACCGCCAGATCGATGACTATCTGACCTGTCCGCTGAAATATCATTACATCCATCGGGTGAAAATTCCGATCCGCCAACACCATGCAGTTATCTATGGAGCGGCGATCCATCGAGCAATCCGACTGTACAACATCAACCTTCTCTCTGAGTGCCATATACCGCTAAAAGATCTCCAGGAGATTTACAAGCAGAACTGGCGCGCCGAAGGGTTCCTTACGCGTAAGCACGAGGAGATGCGGTTTCAAGAAGGATTACGCGCATTAGCCTGCTTTTATGAATACCAGGAGAAGAACAGGAAGATTCCCCATCTGGTAGAGAAGCGATTTTCCGTGATTGAAAAGAATAATCGGATCATCGGGCACTTCGATCGCATCGATCAGGATAATGAAGGTGGAATTATAATCGATTATAAGACCTCAGAGATCAAAGATAGCACGCAAGCGAATCGCCGCACAAAAGAGAGTCGCCAACTGGCCATCTACGCTTTGGCCTACCAGAGAATTTTCAATCGACTTCCCCAGAGAATGGAACTACACTTTCTCACCCCGAAGATTATCATCGGCCAATTTATTCCCACCGAGAAAACACTTAAGAAAGTATTGACCGATATTGAACATGCGGCAACGGGTATTCGTACTGAGCAGTTTGACCCTGATCCCGACTATCTTGCCTGTGCCTACTGTGCCTATCGCGGTATCTGTCCGTATAAAGATAAGGATAAGGGGTAGAGTTCTTCGTTGTTTAGAGAACGGTAAAACAAGCATCGTAATTATGGTTTTCTTTGGCTGGCATTCTCAGTTTGGAGATTGTTGGTTGCCCCAATCCAGCGGTAACCAGGGGGCAGTACTGGTTCGACCATTGCGATCAACTTCCTGTTGCTTTGCCGCAAACTCAGGGCTGATACAAGTCAATTGGGCGCGTAAAATTAATATGGAGTCGAGTCAACCCTGCGCTTCTGATGATTTCGGTGTCAGTTCTGGTTTACATGCCATAACGGTAATAGAGCGCAACTTAAGTTACAATTTAATTGATAACAGCAACCCTATAGCAAGCGCTATGTAACGAGGTTGAAGGCAACAGACCATGGTAAACTCAACTCAGCGCTTACTAAAATTTCGCTATGGCGAACGATTATGGAGGAAGAGATGATTTATAAAGTAGCGAGTCGAGCAGTCAAGGCGGTCGATATTTATGACAACGAGCAGATCCGTCACATCACAAAACGGGTGCTGATCGGCCCAGACCAAGGTAAAGTCAACTTCATCATGCGTATGTTCACCATCGGTAAAGGCGGCTGCAGTCCATACCACACCCATCCATGGGAGCATGAAGTATATGTTATAGAAGGTTACGGAGCAGTGAAAAAGATAGGCGGAGAGATACCATTGCAAGCGGGGGATGTCGTCTACGTCCCAGCAGGAGAAGAGCACCAGTTCATCAATACCTCTGAGCAAGAATTCACGTTCCTCTGCCTTGTTCCGCATGGGTGCGACTAAGCGAGTTCTCGTCTGTCTTAGTGGCGGTGTTGACAGTGCGATAGCCGCTCTTCTGTTACAAGAACGTGGCTTTGAAGTGGCAGGGATTACTTTTTGGCTCTGGTCCTTTCCCGGCGCACCTGACTGGAAAGGAGAGAACAAATGCTGTTCTCTCGCTCAAGCTGCTCTAACCGCACGTGAATTAGGGATACCTCACCAGACGATCGACATCAGTGATCAGTTTTATCGCCTGATCATCACGGATTTTCTCACCCGTTACCGCATGGGAGAGACTCCCAACCCATGCGGACGGTGCAATCGTTATCTCCGATTTTCGACCGCGCTCCATTACGCCAAAGAAGGTGGATTTGACTTTGTCTCCACCGGCCATTATGTACGTCTGGTCAATGAAAAAGGACAGATGATGCTCTACAAAGGAGTGGACAGGACGAAAGACCAGACCTATTTTCTTTATGGATTACGCCAATCGGATCTGCGTCGTCTCCTCTTTCCAGTCGGAGAACTCTCTAAGCGAGAGGTCTTTACGATCGCTGGCAAATACGGTCTCAGCGCGGCGGCGCTGCCTGAGAGTCAGGATCTGTGCTTTGCAGTCGAAGGTGATTATACCTTCCTCTTTCCTGCTGCGGATTTACGACCAGGGAAGATCATCGATCAACAAGGAAAGGTGCTGGGGCGACATACAGGTCTCCCCTGTTATACGATCGGGCAGCGACGCGGATTAGGGATCACAGCGAATCGGCCATTATATGTTGTAAAAATTGATTCCGCGGCCAATCAGCTCATCGTCGGCGAAGAGAGTGAATTGTATACTGAGAAACTTTATGCTGCCGGAGCCAACTTTTTATCCTCTGAACCGATAGCGGATGGCGCCTATCTGCAAGCACGGATCCGTTATCGAGCTCCCCCTACGCCGGCTCGGTTCAACCGCATCGCTGCTGATCAGTTCACACTGGTATTTGACAGACCGCAACGCGCCGTCGCTCCTGGTCAACTCGTTGTCCTCTACCAAGGAGACCGTCTCCTGGGAGGAGGAACGATCTCAACTGCGGCTTAAGTAGACCGTGGCTGCAAACTGAATTATAATAACTCTATAAATATTTTGCATTATGGAGGGGTGAGCGAGCGGACGAAACTACCGGTCTTGAAAACCGGCGAACCGAAAGGTTCCGTGGGTTCGAATCCCACCCCCTCCGCCAACCGATCTTTCACAGTGGAAATCTCATCAAGAATAAAGGTCTGATCCTAAATTCCCCCTGATTTGCTGATTTGATTGAGATTCCTGTAAAAACCAGCGATGAACCGAGATTTTTGGTAATCGGCAAGATCGCAAAGGAACACTGGTCAGGTATTATTACCTATCGTGGGGGAAAAACCAGGATCATATCGGTGCGGCGATCCCGTAAAGAGGAGGTTCAGATATATGAAAGCTAAGGAACTGGATAGAAAATTTGATGAGGGAGAAGATATTTCTAAGTATCTTGATTTTTCAAAGGCGAGACGACCCAAACAGGAGCAAAAAAGAGTCAATGTTGATTTTCCTGAGTGGATGATTCATTCCTTGGACAAAGAAGCCAAGCGTCTTAGTGTTCCTCGTCAATCCATCATTAAAGTCTGGGTTGCAGAACGGTTAAAAAAGACTTCTGTCTGATTCTAACCAATCGTTAGACAGAAGAATACATATATCAGCTTGCTATACAAAAATGTGCGTTTGGGGTCTACCATTGAATTTTGCAGGTGACGGGCCCTGTGAAGTAGCAGGATTGGACTTACTTCACAGGGCAGGCAAGCCTTTGTCGAGTAGAATATCTACTTGACGGGGCGAGAGCTCGCGGGGTCCGCAGCCCTTGGGGGGTGTGGTGTATAGTAAGTCTATCCATGCTATCGCCCGGGCAAGTCTCAAAGGGCGGGGCTGGGTCGCATTCACACGGCTAAACTGAAGAGGATAAAAGCGGAAAAGAAAAAAGGAGGTAACAATGAAAGGATATCAGTACATTGCGTTGACGGTGTTAGGGCAGCGTTTGGGGTCAGGTCTTCTTTCTTGGTGTTATTTGTGCTATACTTTGCTTATGGCACGTCCACTGAGATTTGAGTTTGATGGCGCGATTTATCATATCACAAGCCGCGGCAATGCGTTTGGCGCGATCTTCT
>CAYSQQ010000003.1:0-23897 GCA_964433275.1 uncultured Thermotogae bacterium | reverse complement strand
ATCTTTGCAATCAGACGAGCAGTATCCGCACCATTTCCGCACCATCTCCCTGGCGCGGTCCTAATTTCAATAAGCGCGTATATCCGCCCGGCCGATCTTTATAGCGCGGTCCGATTTCAGTGAATAATTTATCGACCACTTCTTTATCCTGAAATTTGGAAAAGACTATGCGGCGTGCATGGAGGTCACCACGCCGTCCCAGGGTAATCATCTTTTCTGTATATGATTGCGCTGCTTTACCACAAGCAAATGTTGTATCGACTTTTTCATACTTGATCAACGCTTTCGCTAAGTTCGTGAGCACACTCTTGCGGTGGCTACTTTTCATGCTCAATTTCGGGATCTTTCGTCTATGTCTCACTGATCTCTTCTTCCTTTTTTTCTATCGCGCAATCATAATCAGCCAGTTTTCCCTTTATTTTGTCCAAAGTCTTCGGCCCCAAACCATGAATATCACTGAGCGCTTCTTCAGAACGATCGCGCAGTTCATCTACCGTTGTTATCCCTGCTTCCAAAAGTAAATTGAGCGTCCGTGCATTAAAATCTAATTCGCTTATCGGTGCCGAAGGAGGCTTATCAATAAGGTCTTCTTCTTCAGCTGGTACTTTACTTACTGTCATTCGTAATGGATGCTTGGCAAATTTTTCAAACAAGTTAAAGTGTAGTTGCAAAATATGGGTTGCTTCGTTGATTGCCTCTTCCGGTTTTATTCCTCCGTCGGTCGTTAGATCGAGGAGTAATCGTTCATAACCGGTCCGACCTCCTACCCGCATCTCC
The DNA here is from genome assembly GCA_964433275.1 of uncultured Thermotogae bacterium. Taxonomy (GTDB): domain Bacteria; phylum Bipolaricaulota; class Bipolaricaulia; order UBA7950; family UBA7950; genus UBA7950. The sequence goes on along the minus strand of CAYSQQ010000003.1, from coordinate 23,120 downwards.
TCTATTTGGAAATTCACTTGCTTAACAGGAGAAAAATCAGAGTCAACCGGGATAAGCGCGAGGGGAGAATCCTCCAGGCGATTCAGCTCTGCTGGACGATAGCCATACCCAGCTTCGATTTCCAGTTCTATTTCGAGCCTCCCTTCCGTGTTAAGAGAGGCAATGCGCAGATCGTTATTGATAATTTGCACGCTTGTATTCGGTTCAATATCAGCTGCTGTTATTTGACAAGGCCCCTGTTTGTTGATATAAAGGCGTTCTGCATCATCACTTAATAGACGCAGCGCAAGCTCCTTTATATTGAGGATAATTTCAAGTATCGTCTCGCGAACTCCGGTGATCGTGTCGTACTCATGGTATTTTTCATCAAAGATGACGCGTACTACTGCTGCCCCGGGAATAGAAGATAACAGGACACGTCGCAGCGCATTGCCAATTGTCGTTCCATATCCTCTTTCCAGCGGCTCCATGACGATCTTTCCGTATCGATCTGTCAGTTCATCTCTTACATATACGCCATCAGGCAAAATGAAATCTGTCATCCCTGTTACTCCTAACGTGAATAAAACTTTATGATCTGATCAACGGCAATAGTATAATCGACGTCTTCTGTTCCAGGACGGCCGACAACCTGAATTTTCAAGCTTGCGTCATCTTTCTCTATCCAGCGGGGAGTCGTGCGTTCCTTGTTCGCTTCGGCAATTTCTTTAACCCTACTGAGCCGTGATTCTTTAACGCTAATCGTATCACTCTCTTTGACCAGATACGAGGGAATATCCATTCTGCGCCCATTGATCTCAAAATGGCCATGTGATACCAGCTGACGGGCTTGCGTTCGTGAAGCAGCAAACCCGGAGCGATACAGGACACTGTCCAGCCGTCGTTCCAAGATAGAGAGCAAAGCGTCTCCGGTCACTCCTTTCCCTTGTTTAGCTGACAAGACATAATTTCTAAATTGTTTCTCTCTAATGCCGTATATTCGGCGCAGTTTCTGCTTCTCCCGCAAGCGGATCGAATAAGGACTCTTACGCGAACGCCACCGTTGGGGTTGTTCTCCAGGAGGTTTTGCTCGTTTCTCAATGCTACACTTTGGGGTATAACATCTGTCACCTTTCAGGAAAAGTTTCTCTTCTTCTCGTCGGCATTGCCGGCATTTCAATCCTCTGTCTCTTCCCATCTATCTTCCCTCAGCTATGCGATATCGGCGTGACATTTTTGATCTCGTCGACGCGAATACCAGATCCTTTAATCGTTTGGATGACCGCTTGTCGTCCGGGGCCTGTTCCTTTTACCAGTACCATTGTTGATCTAATCCCATGCTCTCTCATTTCACGTACCAGTGCCTCAGCCGCCATCTGCGCTGCGTAAGGTGTTCCTTTGCGCGATCCTTTATAGCCGACCACTCCCGGACTCTTCCATGCAATTGGATTTCCCTTTAGATCAGTCAGCGTAATGATCGTGTTATTAAAACTGGCATGTATATGGATTTGCGCCTTGTCGATCTTTATATTTTTTGCCATCGCTACCTCTTCTTCCCTGCCTTGGCAGGGCGTGGTCCTTTCCACGTTCGTGCATTGGCTTGTGTGCGCTGACCACGCACTGGAAGTCGCAATTTATGCCTGATTCCACGATAGCAATTGATCGCTTTCAGCCGGCCAATATCTGAGTGAATCTTACGGCGTAGATCTCCTTCTACTAAGTAGTTATCCAGTGTTTGTTGTAAGTCAGCGATCTCTTTTTCGGTCAGATCCTTGACTCGTACATCAGGTGATATTCCTGTCTTTTGTAATATTTCCTTGGCGATAAATTTCCCAACTCCGTATATATAAGAAATCCCTATCTCAATTCGCTTCTGTTTTGGTAAATCGACTCCGGCTATTCTTGCCATCTTAGTCCTCCCACCCGTAAACTGTGACCTTCAGTCTTGCTCTCTCATCAATCTTGCCTTGTAACTAAGCCATTTTATTATCCCTGCCGTTGTTTATGTTTCGGATTTCGGCAGATAACTCTTACTCGCCCATCCCTTCGGATGATCTTACATTTAGCGCAAATCTTCTTTACCGAACTTCTAACTTTCATAATCACCAACTACAAACCAGGGGTAAAGAACGCTGGATGCATTTATTTATCCCGGTAGATGATCCGTCCTTTAGTCAAGTCGTACGGGGAAAATTCGACGGCCACGCGATCCCCTGTTAAAATACGGATATAGTTTTTCCGGATACGGCCTGATATATGACAAAGAACGATATGCTCATTATCCAACTTCACTCGAAACATTGAATTGGACAGACTCTCAATGACTTCGCCTCTTAGCCGGATAACGTCTGTTTTTTTCACCGGACCTTCTGTCTTTACCACAGTTTGCTAAAACACCTCCTCGCTTTGTGTTCACTTATTTGCGCTCCCTTTTTCTGGAAACGACTCGATTTCCGTCAGCACTTCCACCCCGTCCTCTGTTATTGCAACCATATGCTCGCAATGAGCAGAAAGACCTCGCGACGCAGTAACTACGGTCCATCCATCCGGCAGCACCATAACTGGTAGAGGGTCAGTCTTAACCATCGGCTCAAGCGCTAAGACCATCCCCGGACGCAACATCGCTCCCTGTGCCGGAAGACCGTAGTTAGGTATCGAAGGATCTTCGTGTAATTCCCTCCCAATACCATGCCCAACATACTCTTTCACAGGATAAAATCCTTCTTCTTCGATATAAAGACCAATGGCATGCGAGATATCCGACACCCGATTTCCTATTTTAACCTGTTTAATCCCTTGCGACAAGGCGGCTTGTGCAATCAATATCAACTTTCTTGCTTGCAGCGATACTTCTCCTACCGGAACTGTAATCGCCATATCAGCATAGAGACCGTTCCGTATTAAACCGATATCGATCGAGATGATATCTCCGTCTCGGAGAACTCTCTTTGTAGAAGGGATTCCATGTACAATCTCTTCATTAATCGAAGCACATATCGTCGCCGGAAATTTGCGATATCCCTTGAACGCTGCGATTGCTCCCTGTTTCCTTATCAATTCAGCTGCTATATTATCTAAATGTGCTGTCACTATCCCGGGGTCAATCATGCTGCGCAGCGCTTTAACTATCGTTGCCAGGGCAGCGCCGTTCTCGCGCAGGACAGCCAATTCATCGCTCGTTTTAAGTGCGATCATGTGGTGATGATTCTCATAATTTGCGCAAAGATCTCTTCACAGGCAGCTGCGCCATTTATCTCGACCAATATTCCCTGCTCACGATAGAATTCAATCAACAGGCGGGTGGCAGCCACATAGATATCGAACCGCTTTTCGATCACCGCTGGTGTGTCATCGTCGCGCTGCACAAGCTTTATACCACAATTATCACACAATTCATCATTATTACCCACCGGTGGGTTAAACCGTAAATTATAGATTCTCCCGCACTCAGTGCAAAGACGGCGTGCGGAAAGGCGAACAATGACTTCTTCCCGCGGCAAAGCGATATCGACCGCAAAATCGAGCGCCGCAATCTCCTCCAATGCCTCGGCTTGCATAAGTGTACGCGGAAAGCCGTCTAAAATAAAGCCATCCTTGTCGCTGATTCGTTCCTTGATCATCTTAATGATTAGATCATCGGGCAGTAGTTCCCCTTTATTCATGTACTGCTTCGCTTCCTGCCCCAGCTCGCTTCCGCGCGCTAACTCATCACGCAAAATATCGCCTGTGGATAGGTGGGTCAGGCCGGTATCCTCTGCGATCATCTTTGCCTGTGTTCCCTTCCCTGCTCCCGGAGGACCGAGAACAGTTAGCGTGATTCGTCTTAACTCTCTCATACTATCTTCTCCTCCCGAGCAGAGCGCCGCCCTTGGTAATGCTCTCATAGTGGCGCATCGTCAGATGAGCTTCAATCTGCATAAGGGTGTCAAGCCCAACTCCTACGACGATCAGAAGCCCTATCCCCCCCACCAGAAAACCTCTAATCCCGCTGATATCGGCAAAGATGAACGGAAAGACAGCTATTGCGGCAAGAAACAATGCTCCGACTACAAGTATCCGACTCAGAATAGCAGAAATGTGCGCTGCACTGGGATTTCCCGGTCGTACTCCAGGGATAAACCCTCCTGACTCGCGGATATTCTTCGCCACATCATTAGGATCAAAAGTTATTGAGCTATAAAAGTATGTAAAGAAGAAGATCATCAATACAAATACGATCATATATGGAATGCTTCCCATTTCAACGTATGGGGCTAACCAGTCGAGAGCAGGAACAAATTGTATCATTGTTACCGGGATAGAGAGGAGCGCTGTGGCAAAGATAACAGGAATAACCCCTCCCTGATTTACCCTGATCGGTAGATGGGAAGAATGACCACCATAGATCCGGCGACCTGATGTCCGCTTAGCATATTGGATAATGATCTTCCTCCGCCCCTGCTGTACTATTACTATTCCGGCTATCAGCGCAACCATAACTGCCACCATCATAATCGCCCAAATCGGATGGACCACTCCCAGAATCACCTCGGTATAGACAGCGTAAAACTGCCGCGGGAACTCGGCAATAATCCCGACCATGATCAACATCGAGATTCCATTACCAATTCCATTCTCAGTAATCCGTTCCCCGATCCACATCAATAACATTGTTCCGGTGGTAAGGGTAAGGATTGAAGTCAGATAGAACCACGTGGTCGCTGGAGCAAGCCCTTGCCCGACAACGAGGGCACATATTCCGATCGATTGCACAACAGCCAACCCCAATGTCCCATAGCGGGTATACTTGTTGATCCGGCGCTGCCCTTCTCGTCCTTGTTGCTGCAGTTCCTTTAATTTTGGGATGATCGGTACGAGCAGACTCATTATAATCGATGCGTTGATATACGGTCCGACACCAAGTGCAAACAGCGAAAAGCGGCCTAACGCCCCTCCGACGAACATGTCGAGAAAGCCGAAGATCCCTTCGGCAAAGAAAGCGCGCAGACCTTCTGCATCGACTCCAGGAAGCGCAATATGTGTTCCAAGGCGAAAGACGACTAAAACTCCGAGTGTGAATACGATCCGCTTGCGTAACTCCGGAATTCTAAATATCTGGGCAAATTTCTCCCACATAATCAAAGAACCTCCACTTTACCGCCTGCCTGCTCGATCTTAGCTTGTGCTGTTTTAGTAAACCGATCTGCTTTGACAACGAGCGATTTGGAGAGCTCCCCCCTCCCTAAAATCTTCAGTCTTCCTGTTGGTTGACTAATTATTCCCATCTCACACAGGCGTTCTAAAGTGATTTCTGCTCCACTTTCAAATCGTTCTGCCAGAACGTCAATGTTGACGATTGAATACTCTGTGCGCGTGTAGTTATGGAAACCTCGTTTTGGAAATCGTTTCCACAGCGGAGTTTGACCACCCTCATACCCGAGACGTGTGCCTCCACCACTGCGCGAATTCTGTCCCTTGGTACCTTTGCCACTCTCATGCCCGCCATGACCGGAGCCATATCCACGACCGACCCGTTTGCGTCGTTTAACACTCCCTTTTGTGGGGCGCAGATCCTTAAGTTCCATCTTCTTCTCCATCTGGCGCTATCACGCCTTCAGCTTGGGCGGCAGTGGTGAGTTCTTTATCGCGTAAATTTCCAATCTCCGCTGCGCTGCGCAATCTTTCTAATCCCTCAATCGTTGCTTTCGCCAAATTGATCGGATTATTGGGGCCCAGTGATTTCGTCAAGATATCTTTTATTCCCGCCAGCTGACAGATTATTCCTACTGTCATGCCTGCAACGATCCCTGTTCCTGGATGTGCCGGCTTGAGCATTACAGTCGCTGCCTTGAACTTGCCTTGTATCTGATGCGGTATCGTCCCATTGATAATCGAAACATCGATCATCTGCTTTTTCGCACTACGGGTTGCTTGTTCAATTGCACGGGGAATATCAATCGTTTTACCCATACCGACGCCAACTTTACCTTTTTGATCGCCAAGGACCAATAAGACGCGGAACTTCATCGACCGCCCTCCTTTGGTAACTTTGCTCACTCTACTGATATTGATAATTTCACTTGTATATTCATCTTTTTTCAAAAGACAAGCCCTCCTCTCCGACACGCCTCGGCGAGCGCTTTGATTTTACCATGATAATGATACCCGCCGCGATCGAAGATCACAGTCGTTATTTTTGTCGCCACAGCACGACGCGCCAGAAGTTCGCCGACCTTTTCTGCTGAATTACAATTACACCCATTGATATCATCTTGAAGCTCTTTGGTAAGAGTAGAAACAGAAACCAATGTTTTGCCGGCATCATCGTCGATCAGTTGCGCATACAGATGTCTCAAGCTGCGAAAGACACAGAGGCGTGGACGCTGTGCCGTTCCTTGCATTCGTTTTCGTATCCGCTTATGGCGACGCTTTCGCGCTTTTTCTCTTACTATTTGCGCCATAGTAATTCTCCTCTATCAACCACCAGGGGCACCCAATTTACCAGCCTTACGGAAAATCTCTTCGTTTTTATATCTGATACCTGTCCCCTGATACGGTTCTGGTTTCCGCAACGCTCGTATCGTCGCCGCAGTCTGTCCTACAAGTTGTTTGTCTATTCCTTTGATAACGATCTCCTGTGGATTCGGTACATTAGCTTCGATTCCAGCAGCGAGTTTATACCGAACTGGCATCGCATAGCCAAGTTCCAATACCAGCTCATCCTCTTCTAACCGAACGCGAAATCCCGAACCCTTCAGCACAAGTTCTTTTTGCCACAACGAAGAGACCCCTTGGACCATATTGGCAAGTAGACTGCGATAAAGACCATGCCGTGCTTTATACTCTCGATCTTCGGCCTGCCGTGTCACCACTGCTTCATTATCACGCACTTGAATAGTGACCATCTCTGGTTCGTACGCTTGTGTCAATGTTCCATTTTTCCCTTTCACGATGATACAGCGATTCTTCACTTCCACTTCAACATCAGGAGGGAGCTTCACAGGAATTTTACCTATCTTCGACATTCTTCCTCACCACACCATACATATAACTTCTCCTCCGATACCGCGGGCCCGCGCTTCCTGCCCGGAAACAACTCCCTGGGAGGTAGAGATGATCGTCAAACCTAAGCCATCAAGAGAGCGAGGGATTTCATTCTTGCCAACATAAGCCCGCTGACTCAACTTACTTATCAGACGCAATCCAGTCAGTACTTTAATTTGCTTGCCGTCTTTATCCTTATACTTGAGCATTACTGTGAGTATACGTCGCACGCCCTCAATTGTTACCTTATAGTCTTGCGCATACCCTTCTGTAACGAGTATTTGGGCGATCGTCTCTTTCAGCTTTGAATGCGGAATCACGACGCGGGGATGAAACCGCTCATTAGCATTGCGAATCCGTGTTAACATATCTGCTATTGGATCCTCTATCGTCATCATTCTCCTTTTTTATCTGGACAGCTGCACAAACCTTTTATCTTATTCCGATATGAAGATGAAAAAACCGCTATAAATACGTAACGCGGTCTTTACCACTCCTTCTATGTACTCAGTACTCAGCCTTCTCGGCAGAGAACATATTTTTATATCAAGCTCATGTAATAGTCGCTACCAAGAAGCTTTTTTAACGCCGGGAATCTCTCCCAAATGGGCCAACTTCCTGAAACATAGCCGGCAGAGGCCAAAGTCTCGAATATACCCACGCGGCCGACCGCATATATTACAGCGATTATACCTTCGCGACGAAAATTTCGGCTCGCGTTTATTCTTCACTATCAACGATTTCTTCGCCATTCATCCCCCTTTTAATCGTTAAACGGAATCCCTAACCTCTTCAGGAGCACATATCCTTCTCGATCCGTCTTCGCTGTCGTGACGATTGTAATATCCATTCCCTGTATCGCTGTTGTCTCATCGTAGGAAATTTCCGGAAAGATCAGTTGCTCCTGGATTCCCACTGTATAATTACCGCGTCCGTCGAACGAAGCAGCAGAGAGTCCCTGAAAATCACGTATTCCGGGAAGGACTGCATTTATTAACTTCTCCAATAACGCATATGCTCGCCCCCGACGTAACGTAACTTTACACCCAATTGGATCCCCTTCCGTAATGTTAAAATCTGATATCGATTTTCGCGCCCGCGTAACGAGCGGCCTCTGACCGGCTATCTTAGCAAGATTCGCCACAGCTCCTTCGAGGATTTTGGGATTGTCCTTCGCTGAAACCCCCATATTGATGACTATCTTCTCAATCCGCGGTATCTGCATCATATTGGCATATGCCAAATCTTCCATCACCTGCGGGATAATCTCTGTTTTAAATCTTTCTTGCAGCATTTTACTTTACCTCTTCGCAGCGCAAATTACTCACTCTCTGACTGTCGAGATCGGTTTAATTGCCTGTAATTGATCTCCAAATTATACCATTTCGCAACAGGCAACCGCAATATAGCGCAACTACTTGCAAACACGCTTGCGACTATCTCTCCTCTGGCTCGTTTCCATCGCAGGGAATTTTTCACCTGAATAGCTCCCCGCATTGTTTGCACTGACGCATCTTTTCGCCTTCCATAGAGACAAAACCAACCCGTGCAGGCACGTCACATTCCGGACAGATTACCAGAACATTGGAGATGTGAATTTTACCCGGTCGGTTGATAATCCCCGGCTCACGCATCGTCTGCGTTGCTCGTTGGTGCTTGGTGATTATATTGATATTATCAACGATAATTCTGTCCTCTTTGGGGTAGATCGTTAGAACCTTACCTTCTTTACCCTGGTCATTTCCCGCAATTACCCGTACTCTATCGCCTTTTTTTACCTTGCGCATTGCGTTCTCCTATAATACTTCCGGAGCAAGGGAGAGGATGCGCATCATCTTCTTCTCGCGTAATTCCCGCGGCACCGGTCCGAAAATCCGTGTTCCCACTGGTTCCATTTGATTATTTACCAGCACAATAGCATTATCATCAAAGCGGATATAACTTCCGTCTTTGCGGCGGTATGCACTCCGTGTACGCACAATGACACCCCGAACTATCTCTCCTTTTTTAATGTCGCTGGTCGGTAAGCGCTTGCGCACCGAACCGACAATGATGTCTCCGACTTCACCGCGTTGGGCTTTTGAACCTCCCAACACAGTGATGCATTTGACAAGCTTAGCCCCTGAATTATCCGAAACTTTTACTTTAGTCTCTGGTTGAATCAACTTAGGCCTCCGCCTGTTTGAGAATTTCCACCAATTTCCAATGCTTTTTACGGCTGAGTGGTCGTGTCTCTTCTATCTTTACCAGATCGCCGATCGCCGCTCTGTTTGTTTCATCATGAGCATGAAATTTAGATCGCTTATTGACAAATTTCCGATACAAAGGATGGCGCTGTCGTCTCTCCACTTCCACAACAATCGTCTTGACCATACGATCGCTCACTACACGTCCAACTTTCTCTTTCTTCATCCTTGAACCTCCATTACTCTGGTCTATCAGGTAATAGACCGCTCACGGATAATTGTCATGACGCGTGCGATATCACGTTTTGTTTTCATGATTTCCGTCGTGTTATCAAGTTCACCGGTCACTTTTTGAAACCGTAGATTGAACCATTTCCGTTTCAGTTCCCCTTCTTTTTGGAAGAGCTCTGCCTTTGTCATCTCGCGCAATTCACTCGCCTTCACCGCTCGCCTCCCAGCTTTACTTTCCGTTTCAATCGTGTTGGAATGGGAAGCTTATGGGAAACAAGCTGGTGAATTCTTTTCGCTTTCTCGTCGGTTATGCCGGAGATTTCAAATAAAATCCGACCGGTTTTCACTACCGCCACCCAATTATCAATCGCTCCTTTACCTTTTCCCATCCGCGTCTCCGCCGGTTTCTTAGTGATCCCTTTATCAGGAAAGATCCTGATCCAAATCTTTGAATCTCGCTGAGTTTGCCGGCTGATCGTCGTACGTGCCGATTCGATCTGCTGCTGGGTAATCCAAGCTGGAGCCAACGCCTGAATTGCATAGTCACCGAAAGCGATTTCACACCCTTGCGTCGCTTTCCCTTTCATCCGTCCGCGATGAAATTTCCGATATTTAGTCCGTTTAGGAAATAATAATGCCATCAATTAACCTTCAATTTTGGCCTGCGCAGAAGCGTTCTGGCATCTGCGTTTAAGACCGTTTATCTGTTACGTTTTGATCTCTCTGAATCGTGTGTCGTGGTCCCCTTCCAAATACGACTTTCACCGCGGAACACCCATGCTTTCACCCCGATGTTGCCGTATTTTGTCTTTGCTTCGCATAAACCATAATCGATGTCAGCACGAATTGTCTGTAAGGGAACTCTTCCATCCATCATTTTCATTGAACGCGCAATCTCTGCTCCGCCCAAGCGACCACTACATTGAATTTTAACCCCCAATGCTCCCGCAGCACGGACGCGACGGATAACATCTTTCATCGCACGGTTCGGGGCAGTGCGTCCTTCTATTTGCATCGCCACGTCTTGCGCAACGAGAATCGCTTCTAAATCAGGTCGTTCGGTTTCCACGATAGAAATTTTAACCTCACGCCCGGTGAGTCTTTCCAGAACCACCTGAAATTTAGTTATCTCTTTGCCGCCTCTACCAATGATAATTCCTGGCCGCGCCGAACGAATTACGATTGAAACTCTATCTTCTTTCGGCCGTTCGATATTGACCTCTGTCACATATGCGCCCCGATATTTTTCTTTGATTAACTCACGGATATTCCTATCCTCCAAAATATATTCCGGGGTATTCTTGCGGCTAAACCAATTAGATGACCAACCCCGGGTGACTCCTATTCTAAACCCTACTGGATGCGTCTTTTGCCCCATTAATCTCTCCTCTCTGTAAGGATTATCGTGATATTACTCGTCCGCCGACGCATAAGATCGGCTCGCCCCATCGCCCGCATTTTGATCCGCTTTAAGGTCCGCCCTTCATCGACATAGGCCTCAGAAACCCAGAGCCGATCCACATCGAAATTATAATTATTCTCGGCATTCGCCAATGCTGATTCCAGTACTTTTTTCACCGGACCAGATGCTTTCTTGGCTGATAATGTGACAATATTGAGCGCTTCACTTAATTCTTTTCCGCGGATCGCATCAACGACCAACCGAACTTTAAATGGTGATATCCTGACAAATTTTACTACTGCTCGTGCTTCCATCTTTTCCTCTGATAAGCGCGACCGGTTACGTCAACGCTGCGGATTTCTTCTTCTTCATCCCGCCATGATGGCGAAATACACGTGTAGGAGCGAATTCTCCCAATTTATGTCCGACCATGTTCTCAACGATATTGACCGGTATATGAATCTTTCCGTTGTGGACTCTGATCGTTAACCCGACCATCTCTGGTATGATCATCGACGCCCGCGACCATGTTATTATCTCCTTTATTTCGCCCCGTTTTGCTTGATGAACCTTCTTTAGTAACTTTACATCGACATATGGTCCTTTTTTAATCGACCTAGGCATCTTCAAACCTCCCCCGCCCTTTCTTTGATCACTGCTTATCTTCTTCCTTTACCGGCCCGGCGGACGATCATGCTGTTATTCTTCTTCTTGCTGCGTGTCCGCCCTCCCTTAGCTAGTTTACCTGTTCGTGAGACCTGCGGTCGCCCTACCCGGGCACGCCCCTCTCCCCCTCCATGCGGGTGATCAACAGGATTCATGGCAACACCTCTGACATGTGGTTTACGCCCCAGATGGCGAACTCGTCCCGCTTTGCCATGTTTAATGTTCTTATGATCCGGATTACTGACTTCACCGATCGTTGCCCGACACCGATCAGCGAATATTCTTACTTCTCCCGACGGCAGACGGATGTGTGCTCGCCCATCTTCTTTGGCAAGCAGCTTCGCTCCTGTACCGGCGGAACGAGCTATTTTCGCCCCACTGCCAGGATAAAGTTCGATATTATGTATCATCAACCCAAGCGGAATACGATGCATAGGCAACGCATTGCCCGGCAGTATTTCCGCCTCTTCTCCTGACTCGACAGTCCGTCCAATCGGCAGCGCCAACGGACTGATTATATACCGCTTCTCCCCATCAACATAATGGAGGAGCGTGATCCATGCTGATCGATTGGGATCATATTCAGTCGTCGCCACCTTCGCTGGAACTCCATCTTTAGAGCGCACAAAATCGATGGTTCGATAATGTCGTTTATGCCCTCCGCCTCGCCAGCGGACAGTTGTTTTCCCTTGGTTGTTCCTTCCACCCTTTTTGCGAATTGGAATCAGCAAACTTTTCTCTGGTTTCACGTTTGATAATTCACTAAAATCAGGCAGCTCTGCATGGCGTAATCCGGGCGAAGTAGGTCTAAATCTTTTTGGGGACATCTTTACCTCTTTCTATTCTCTGTACGATTCTGTCAGGCTATTCTCAGTTGACGCTGCTTGGGTTCATTTCCAGGCAGCTTATCCACTACTGACCAATTCTATTTTGTTTCCAGGCGCAAGTTTGACGATTGCTTTCCGCCACCGTTTCGTTCTTCCATATATCTGCGTAAGTCTTTCGCGGCGCGGTTTACCTTGCAGGTTAGCTGTCCAGACCTTCTCGACCTTTACTTGAAAGAGTTCCTCCACTGCACGCTTGATCTGAATCTTATTGGCCGCAAGCGCAACTTTAAACGTATATTTATTATCTTCCATCAACTTCCATGTTGCTTCAGTCAGTAATGGTTCCATTATAATATCTTCGAAGTACAACGACTTAGCCATGTTAAAATCTCTCCTCAATCTCCTTAAGTGCGGACAAGGTCAACAATAACCCCTGGTAACGTAAAATGTCATATACATTAAGACCACGACTTGGCAGACATTTAACACTGGGAATATTAGCGAACGATTTTTTCACCAGTTTATTATACTCGCCTGTTCCCACAACAACAAGAGTCGAATCGTCTCTGTTTACACGCTCAAGCAATGAAAGCGCCGCTTTTGTCTTCGGAACATCAAATTCGATCTTATCGATTAATATTAGTTTCTCGTCTGTCATGCGGGTGCTCAATGCAGCAGCCAACGCACCGCGCCGCATTTTCTTATTGAGATTGATCGTATAATCACGTGGTTTAGGGCCAAAAGTTATTCCTCCTCCGACCCACAACGGCGACCGACGCGACCCATGCCTTGCACGACCCGACCCCTTCTGTTTCCAGGGTTTACGTCCTCCTCCAGCGACCTCTCCCCGCCGCTTTGTCGATGCGGTCCCTTGACGCCGTCCTGCTAATTGCGCTCGAACGATACGATAAAGGAGATCCCTATTCACCGGAGCAGCAAATATCTGCTCGCTGAGAGCAAACTTAGTTGCTTCCTCTTCTCCGGTAAAAGTATATAAGGTTGCTTCAACCATGACTCTTCCTCAATTGCAACAGCGAGCTTACTGTGCCGGGAGTAGATCCCTTCACAACGATCAAATTTCTCTCCTTATCAACTCTTAGTACTTGCAAACTCTTCATTGTCACACGCTTGTCTCCGGCATGACCAGGCATCTTTTTTCCTTTGAGTACTCGACCCGGCTTAACACACATTCCTATTGATCCGGGTTTACGATGGAAGTGTGAACCATGTGATGCTGGACCACCCGCAAAATTCCACCGTTTCATCACCCCTTGAAACCCTAAGCCACGTGAAATCCCGCTCACATCTATCTTCTCTTTTTCCGGAAATATTCCCACGTCGATCTCATCTCCCACGTTGTATTTACCTACCTCATCAATCCGGACTTCAAAGAGATGTCGTCGTGGCTCCACTCCCGCTTTGCTAAAATGCCCTTGCAGAGGACGGGGGAGTCTTTTTTTATCTATTTTGCAGTATCCAAGCTGAAGAGCATTATATCCATCATTCTCTTCTGTTTTGATTTGAACGACTACTGACGGTTCGACCTCTACAACCGTTACCGCAACAGCGCTATTACCCTCGAAAAGCTGCGTCATCCCTATCTTTTTTCCTAATATCGCCAGTCTCATGTTAAAACTCACCTTCCAAAATTACCAGAATAAAGAACCGCTCAACCTTGTTGCTGCAGTCTTCTTTCCGTTTCCGCCTTATCAGGGTAGACTTAAACTTTAATCTCGATATCGATGCCGGTCGGAAGTTCAATATCCATCAGTGCGTTGATCGTCTCAGAGGTCGGCTCTTTGATATCTATCAGACGGGCATGCACCCGTCGCTCAAAGTGCTCCATCGATCGCTTATCGATATGAGGAGACCGCAACACTGTATATATCCGTTTTCTCGTCGGCAATGGAATTGGCCCCACTATTTGTGCTCTCGTTTCTTTCGTTGCAGTCACTACTTTTCTGACCGCATTGTCGACAAGATTGTGGTCATAACCGCGCACTTTAATCCTTATTCTTTTTCTTGCCATTTCAATACCCTCTGCTCTTGATAATTTGCTCTTTGATGCTTACTGGTATTTGCGCATAGTGCGCTGCCCACAGCGACGGGGTCGCCCGACCTTGAGTCAATGAACGCACCTGTGTTGCATAACCGAACATTTCCGCGAGCGGAACAGCGACCGTGATCACCTGCACCGCACCTCTTACTGTTACCTCTTTGATCATCCCGCGCCGCCGGGTGATATCATCCATCACATCGCCTAAATAATCCACCGGCGTGACGATCTCACCTTCCATAATCGGCTCTAAAAGAGCAAAATTCGCCTTAGTACATGCTTTACGCAATGCGCGCGTCGCAGCAGATCGAAATGCCAAATCAGAAGAATCGACCGGATGGAATGACCCACCGATAAGGACAGCTCTGAGATCAACTATAGGATAACCGGCCAACGGCCCATTGTCCAGCGCTGCGATCAGTCCGGATTCGACAGAAGAGATATATTCCCGGGGAATCTCCCCCCGTTTGATCTCGGATTTAAACTCAAATCCTGCTCCCCTCTCAAGTGGCGAGAGTTCAAGAATGACATGGCCATACTGGCCGTGCCCGCCAGTCTGTTTGACGAATTTTTCCTCTACTACTACCGGCGCACGCAGTGTTTCGCGATAGGAGACCTGCGGTGAGCCCGCATTAACGCTAACCCCTAACTCATCCCGTAAACGTTGCAACAATACTTCGAGGTGTAGTTCCCCCATCCCTGAAATAATCATCTGGTTGGTTTCATCAGCGATCGATACACTGAACGTAGGATCCTCTGCTTCCAGTTTATGCAATGCTTTTGCCAACCGAGCGGATTCAGAGTCGCCGAGCGGCTCAATCGCCACTGAAATCACCGGCTCAGGAAATTTTATCTCTTCTAATAAGATTGGTCGCTGCAAATCGCAGATTGTATCACCTGTAGAGATATTTTGTGAACCGACCACTGCAATAATATCACCCGCCTTTGCTTGCGTCAGGGGAGTCCGATCGTTAGCATGCATTCTGTACAATCTCATTATTCGCAGTTTCTGCTTGCGGGAAGAGTTAAAGACGGCCTGGCCTGCTTCCAGCGTCCCGGAATATATCCGTAAAAAAACAAGCCGACCCGCATAGCGATCGGTCATGATCTTATACGCAAGCGCCGCCAGTGGTTCTTGCTCATCAGCACAGCGCACCGTGGATGGGTCATCTATTGCATGTACCGACGGAACATCAAGCGGCGACGGCAAATAGTCTGTGATCGCATCAAGGAGTGGTTGGATTCCCTGGTTAGTGAACGCTGATCCCCCTATCACAGGGACATAGCCGAATTCCAGACACCCCTGTCGGAGAGTACGATAAAAGAGATCAAGATCGATCTCGCCGTGATTCAAATATCGCTCCATCACGCGGTCGTCAATCTCAGCTACACGCTCCACCGCCATCTCCCGGTAACGTTCCAGACGATCGACAAACTGGCGCGAAAGAGAGAGAGACCCACCTTCCTTGATTGGGATCAATTTATACTGAGTTCCTTGTGTCTCATCCTGCCAGATAATCAAATTCATCGTTAATATATTGATCATTCCGAGGAAACGACGGTCAGGATCGCGATACGGAAACTGCAGCGGAACAGTTCTCCCGCTTAATCGATCCTCGATCATCTCCACTGTCTTGATAAAATCAGACTCCACTCGATCAAGCTTATTCACAAACGCAATCCGCGGAACATTGTAACGATCAGCTTGCCACCATACCGTTTCGGATTGGGCTTCTACCATATCCACCCCGGAGAAGACAACGACACCGCCGTCGAGGATCCGCAATGACCTTTCCACTTCCGCTGTAAAATCAACATGCCCGGGCGTATCGATAATATTAATCCGATAGCCGTTCCACGGACAACTGGTAACAGCAGAAGTTATTGTAATCCCCCTCTCTCGTTCCTGTGCCATCCAATCCATTTCTGTATCCCCTGCATGAACTTCACCTGCTTTGTGAATTTGCCCTGTGGCGAAAAGGATCCGCTCGGTAAGAGTCGTCTTGCCGGCATCGATATGCGCAATAATCCCTATATTTCTGATTTTATCCATTCTCATAGCTCTGCTTTCTGCCTGAGAAAGCAAAACCCTTTCTCTAACAGCTGATCTAGTAGTCATTAAAATTTCCTCGTTGTATTGGCTCAGCTACCAGCGGTAGTGAGCAAAAGCCTTATTAGACTCGGCCATTCGGTGGGCTTCCATCTTTTTACTGTATGCTTTTCCTTCCTTGCGACTTGCCTCTAAAATTTCTCCTGCAATCCGCTCGACCATCGTATTCTCACCGCGTGCCTGCGCTGCAGTCATAATCCAACGCAAAGCGAGAGCAATACGCCGGGAACGCGACACTTCATGCGGAACCTGGTAATTAGCTCCCCCAACTCGTCTCGTACGAACCTCCAGCAACGGAGAACAGCACGCGACTGCTTCGGTAAACAGCTCGAGCGCTGGAGTCTCGCTGCGTTTTTCAGCCAATGCCAACGCGCCGTAGACAATCCGCCGCGCAACTCCTTGCTTCCCATCGACCATGATATAGTTGGTAAATTTCTCAACTAATTTACTACCATAACGGACATCAGGGCTTAAATCACGTCCGGGTAATTTCATCTTTGGTTCATTCTCCTAAAATATTTAACCGCAAAGTAATGGATTGATCGGTCATAGAGTTCATTGCTTCTATAATCCCACAATCCCACACCGCACATTTTTTCATTGCCGCTCGTTGATCCTTTATTGCTGTGAGGCTAATCAGACTTCTTGACGCCGTATTTCGAGCGGCCACGCTTACGACCTTCAACCCCTTCGGCATCAAGAGCGCCGCGCACAATATGATACCGGGTGCCGGGAAGATCTTTGACACGTCCGCCGCGCACCAACACAATAGAGTGCTCTTGCAGATTATGTCCTTCTCCTCCGATGTAAGCTGTAACGAGCTTGCCATTACTCAATCGTACTCGCGCAACTTTACGCAAGGCGGAATTAGGTTTTTTCGGTGTTCTTGTGTAAACACGCGTGCATACACCCCTCTTTTGCGGGCAAAGAGAAAGGGCACGCGATTTACTCTGTTTTACTTTGGACTTACGTCCAGACCTGATCAATTGATTTATCGTCGGCATCTTTATACTCCTAAAAAAGTAATGTGATTATATATCGTCATTGCCTTGCTGTCAACTGCACGTTAACAACCTAACACACGGCTCTAATCTGCATCTGCATCTGCATCTTTATCGATTTTCGCCCTGAATCCGGTACCGACTGGTATCTTCCTTCCCACAATGACACTCGGTTTAAGCCCTTCAAGTTCATCTACTTCTCCTCGCAAGGCAGTCTCGGCAAGGACCGTGGTCGTACGTTGGAACGAAGCAGCAGAAAGCCATCCTTTGGTCGTTAACGCAGCCTTGGATATTCGCAATAATTCCCGCTCGCCGGTAGGTAAAGTCAAATCTCTAAGCGGTATCACTATCTCTTCTCCATCACGGGCACCGATTACTTCTGCTATTCCTGTTTTTTGGGCGACGGCAAGGATCTCGGCGGTAAACGGCTCTCCCGCCGTCGCGATTACCCGCCCCTTAGCAATAATATCACGCGCAACTTCTGCCGGAGGTATTGTTGCATCTCCCAATACCTCTTGCCGAATACGACTTGCAGCAGCATTTATATGTGTAATCCTTGCAATCTCGGCCCGAAAAGTTTCCAGTGAAACCAAACTATTCAGTAAGAAATTCGCATCACCCGGATCGATTATCCGCACGTTATTTAAGATTTGGCGAATGACAATTTCGATGTGTTTATCATTTATATCAACACCTTGAGTCTTATAGACCTTATGGATCTCGCTCAATAGATAGTCGCGAGTCTTTCTCACCCCTGATGCCTCCAGCAGAATATGTGGCGGAACGACTCCATGGGTGAGAAGGTCTCCTTCTCTAACCTTATCTCCAACGCTAACAACGGGCCGCTGTTTCATTTCAACTTGGCTGACGTAGCGCAAATAGACCGTGGTCAGTTCCTCTTCTTCTTCTTCAACCTTCTCGATAACTACCGACCCTGATCGCTGCACATCAAGTTGCAGAATACGTTCTCCTGATTGTACTATATCTCCGTGCTCCTTTATTGGAAGGATATCCGCGGTGAGAGGAAAGCGAAGACCATTTATTTGCGGGGTATAGACAAGAATGCTTCCGTGAACCAGAACTACCTCTCCCTCTCCTGCGGCAGTGATTGTCAGCGGTTTTGATTTTGAGATGAGTTTGTCGCCTGGGTGCACCAAATTTCCTTCCTTTACTAGCGGGCGGGCGCCATAGGCGATTGGATATGAATGGACATTTCCGTCGTCGCTGACTACCCGAAGCTGGCGGCCATTCTCTTTTTCCAGTTCGATTACACCGGCGCTGTCGGAGATAACCGTTGCAATATTAAACTGCTCTGTCAACGGAGTTCCTTCTGTTACTACATCTCCATCCTTGACGACGGGAATCGCCTCTTCAGGCAGTCTGTATATTTGTCCGCCTTTCTTGCTGTTGATGATAAGCATCTCTTTTTTGCCATTACTGTCCTTGAAAAATAGTTCACCTGCACATGGACTCTTTGTCACAACCAGATCTTTTACTTCTGTCAATTCAGATTCCTCTGCTTTGAGAAGATCTAGTTTCAATAAGGCAGATGGAATACGAATGACACGCTGTTCTCCCGTAATTTCCACTACCGTCCACCCTTCGGGAGAAGAGAATATACGCGAAATGTAACCATCAAGAGAAGATACTACAGCTTGGGCGCTTTTCATTGTCTTGCGCGCTTCAAATAGTTCTTCAGCGCGAGGAAGTCCTTGGGTAATATCAATCCCAGCTACGCCGCCAGTGTGGAATGTGCGCATCGTTAACTGTGTCCCTGGCTCGCCGATCGACTGGGCAGCGATAACTCCTGCCGCTGTGCCAAGCGCCACTGGCTGATGACAACTAAGATCAAAGCCATAACATAATTGGCACATCCCTCCTTCGGTTTCGCAAGTCATGGGAGAACGGATAACGATTCGCGGGCGTAGTTTAATTTGTGTGAAGCCGGCACGGCACAATTCTTCCGCCAAATAAGCGGTAAATATTTCGTCTTCGCTCATCAAGACCCGACCATTCTCTGGATCATGGATATCCGCTACACCCTTCATCCCCACCGCTTTTTGAGCCTGATCTTTGTCATTGAGATCAAACTCATATTGCAGCGTGCCGAGTAAATGAGCCATATCTCTGTCGATCCACTGGTCGGCAGCAATCAGGATCTTGCCTGATTGCGGATCGATCACCGGCTCAGCAGCGACGCGGCCGTAAATTCTATCTGCCACCTCGACCATAAGGTCACCTTTGCTGAACCAAAGAGGACTCACCTCTGACCCTTGATGGGTGCCGCAATCCTCTTCAATGATGATAACATCGGAGCAAGCATCGACAAGCCGACGGGTCAGATAGCCTGACTCCGCTGTTTTAAGCGCTGTATCTGCAGCGCCTTTTCTTCCTCCGTGGGTGGAAATAAAGTATTCCATCATATCTAACCCTTCACGGAAATTGGAAATAACAGGCATTTCGATGATCTCACCGGAAGGACCGGCCATCGGTCCCCGCATTCCGCATAATTGTTTTACCTGATCCGGCCCCCCGCGCGCCCCTGAAATGACGATGCCATATAACGGGTTAAACATATGGCGACTTAAGTTTTCCATCGCCGCCTCTTCTACCGTATCGACGGTCTGTCGCCAGATCTTGATCACAGCCTGAGAACGTTCCTCGTCGGTAGATAGACCGCTCTCGTACATCTTATTGATGAGCAATGCGCGGGCGTACGAACGGTGTACAATCTCTTCCTTCTCCGGCGGGATCAAGCAATCTTTTAACGATATTGTCAGACCGGCTTGCGTCGCATGCTTAAATCCCAGATCTTTCAGGTCATCGAGAAGCGCAGCCATACTCTCTTGACCGTAGAGATGATAACATTCCATTACTAATTGCTTTATCTCTTTGCGACCATAAAGACGTTTATAATCACGAATCTCAGGCGGCAGGATGAGATTCAACTCAACCCTCCCTAAGGTCGAATCGATCAGTTGGCCGTCGATCTTGATTGTAATTTCACTATGTAAATCGATTATCTCCTCTTCACATGCTCGTCGTGCCTCATCCATATTCTTGAAGTATTTGCCCGTTCCTTTTCCATTTGGGTTTACTGTGGTCATGTAATGGAACGCAAAGATCGGATCCTGAGACGGTACAGTCAGCGGTTCACCATTGGACGGCGAAAGAATGTTTAACGGAGCAGCCATAATATTACGTGCGTCAGAGATCGCCTCTGCCGAGAGCGGAAGATGAACCGACATCTGGTCACCATCAAAGTCGGCGTTATAAGGAGGGCAGACGAGTGGATGTATATGAATCGCCTCTCCGTCGACCAAAAGCGGTTCAAATGACTGTATCGACATACGATGGAGCGTTGGCTGACGGTTCAGCAGAACCGGATGCTCTTTGACAAGTTCTTCCAGGATATCCCACACCTCAGGCATCTCTCCCAACAGCGCTTTGTTCTTTATGTCATCAAAATCAGAGAAAGCGGTGTTTTTCAATCGGCTTAAGATAAACGGTTTAAAAAGTTCAAGCGCTATTTTCTTCGGTAAGCCGCACTGATGTAGTTTGAGCTTCGGATCGACAACGATCACTGCCCGTCCTGAGTAATCAACCCGTCGACCGAGGAGGTTACGACGTAATCTCCCATGTTTTCCCTGTAGTCGTTCGGAAAGAGACTTTAGCGGCCGATTGTCACGTCCGCAAATCGGCGTTTCCTTTTTCTCGTTATGAATGAGCGCGTCAACAGCCTCTTGCAGCATCCGCCGCTCATTGCGGAGAATCACCTCCGGCGCTCCCATTGTAATCAATTTCTTCAACCGGTTATTGCGATTGATTATCCGTCGATAAAGATCGTTTAAGTCAGTGGTAGCAAACTTACCCCTATCTAACTGGATCATCGGCCGCAGAAACGGGGGAAGGACCGGGATCACATCCAACACCATATTCTGGGGTCGGTTGCCTGATTTACGTAGTTGATCGACCACTGAGAGTCGTTTAACGATCCGCCGTTGGTTGCCCTGACTTGTCTCTGCGCGCATCTTTTCGCTTAACTGGTCATGCAATTCGTTAAGATCGAGTTGAGTTAAAAGTTCTTTGACCCCCTGGGCGCCGGTGTAAATTTCAATTTTCCCAGGATATAGTCGTTCCCATGCCCGCTTCTCAAGATATGAAACCCGATCACCAACTTTAAGCGGAATAGCCGGATTCTTCACTTTAGTGACAAAGAAAATTAAAGAATCTAGATTCTCCTCGATTGCCTCGCCGCGCAATGCTGGTCCATAATGCGCCGAGAAAAGGTCAAACGCCGTTTGCGAACAGAGATCATCAACGGGCATCTTCGCCAGGATAGCGTCAGACTCGACCTCATCCCCTTCTTCTACGAGTAAAGGAATGGCAGGAGATACCGGATACGCTTGTGATCCCACTACAACGAAGATCATCGGCTCGCCATTGGTCAACTTTCTTTCCTCAATCGTTACTCTACCACCTTCACTGGAAACGACCTGCGGAGGATCTTCGATATAGATTGCCGCCTCAACATCAAACGTAAAGCGACGGCGGAGAATTCGCATTTCGGAGTCATAAAGAATTTCTCCTGTCCGGATCTCTTTTGCTTGTGAGGCGGTAACGATATACAGAGATTCGGTGCTCGACTCGGTTTCGTAATATACGATCTGTGCCAGTTCCTTCTTTTTTATTCCCAACAAGCGGGATAAAGGGCTGGATACTCCTTTGAGAAACCAAAAATGGACAACAGGACTAACTAAGGATATATGACCGATGTTAATGCGCCGCGCTGCGGACGAGGCCACTAAAACACTACACTTTTCACAGGTTATCCCTTCATATTTTTTTCCTTTATATTTACCGCAACTGCACTCGTAGTCATTTTCCGGACCGAAGATTTGTTCGGCGTAAAGCCCTCCTTTTTCCGGCTTATGGGTACGATAGTTTATTGTCTCAGATTTGGTCACTTCTCCGTGAGACCATTCAAGTATTGTCTCTGGAGAAGCCAGCTCCAATTTTATCTTCCGTATATCATCGCCAGAGATCAATTGTTGCCTCCTATATTGCAGGCTCCTTAATTCGCCTGATCACGTAAATTTTGCCCGTGCCAATTAGATTTAAGCCCAACTTTTAGTTTTAATTATTGTTGCAGAGAGAAATGAGTTTAAATAAAGCGGTTCTTTTTTGCCCTACAGCGGTAAATATTTTTATTCCGTATTGCTACAAACAATCGCATGTCATGCACCATAATTACCAGTAAAATAGATTTATCTGCCCCGGAAAAATTGCAATCGCCATTCCGCACAGCTATCCAATTGATCAGAGGCCAGCGGGTTGCTACGGAGCCGAGGTTTCTTTGTCAGGTTTCTTGCCATCTGAGTTATTGTTTTCTGTCTTTTGTGTACGTGTGGTTCGGTAATCAGTGGAATGATAGCCATTCCCTTTGTATATCACGCCGACACGCGGCAAAAGTCGATCCAGCGACCTGCTATCACACTCCAAACATGTCGCCATTTTGTCATTGCCACGCTGTAAAACTTTGAATTCCGCGCCGCAGCTGCGGCATCGATAGCGGAAAAAAGGCATATCTATTACCTCCTCCTTCTTCCTCTTCCCAACGGGTATTCGCACAACAACCC
>CAYSQQ010000002.1:3600-26036 GCA_964433275.1 uncultured Thermotogae bacterium | reverse complement strand
TGCTGCCCCAGTCGCGGTAGATACCTGGTCAGGATGGCGGGAGCGCACCCGCCGCTTGCCGCACCGGGAGCAATAGCCGCTCTCGGTGCAAAAGCGGATCACCACCGGCTCCACCGGCGGCAGATCGATCTGGACCTGCTCGTGGGTAGCCCGGTCGGTGAGGAGCCCACCACAGTCGGGGCAGTGCTCCAAGGGGACAGCGATCGTCTGCTGAATCTCCTCCTCAGGCGGCATCTCTCGATGACAGAACCGGCCCTGGCCGGGACGGCGACCCGGTGGCTTGGGGTCGGGTTTGGACTCATCACGGGAGAAGGGAGCCGCTTGGCGGCGGCCCCGGCGTAACTCCTTTTCCAGGATAGAAATCTTGGTGTGAGCCTCCGTAAGTTGGATCTGGACCTGCTTCAGTTCGGTTTGAAACTTGTTGTTCTCTTGACGCAGCGCAGCATTCTCCTGGCGGAGTTGAGTAAGCTTCACCTGGAGGATTCGGTATTTTATGGGTGGCGCTACACTGTGTGCATACATGACAGTTCGAATTATAAGCGGTGGTGAATGTGATCTGCATTACATATGTCCTCTCCGGAGGTGATCTTTACGCCGGCTCTTCACTTGACGGAATAGTTGCACGGACGCTAAACATGTACGAGTTTACAAACTGGGTTCGGGCAGCTGGAATAGTGGGGAATGTATGCGCGCCGAATTCGAAGGCTGTTCTCGTTGTTGGAAGTTGCTTTTGACAGCAGAATACGTTGCAAACCCGCAGGCGGGTGAGTTCGATCCCGTTGGATCACCAAAGCGTCGCGGGAGCGTCTCCTTGTATAAGTGTATCTTTTGGGATATACTTGTTTCGTGATTGAAGTCCGCCAGACAGACGAGTTCGCTCGCTGGTTCGAGAAGTTGCGTGACCATCAGGCGCGTGCTCGGATCCTCGCCCGCATCCGTCGGCTCCAACTCGGCAATCCCGGAGACGTGGAGCCAGTCGGCGAGGGCGTCTCCGAGCTTTGAATCCCGTACAGACCGGGCTACCGCGGCTACTTCATGCAGCGAGGTGCGACTCTGATCTTCCTCCTCGCCGCTAGCGACAAGAAGACTCAGAAACGCGACATCGACAAAGCCAAGAAGTTGGCCCAACGCCTTTGAGGAGGTTGTGATGGCAAAGACCAAGACCAAGACCAAGACCCATCCTTGGGATGCGGCCGAGCGCCTAGATTCCGAAGAGGACATGGCCCTTTACCTCGAGGCTGCCCTAGAGGAGGGGGACGCTGCACTCGTTGCAGCCACGCTTGGCGACATCGCGCGCGCCAAGGGGATGACCGAGATCGCACGCGAAACAGGTTTTGGACGCGAGAGTCTCTGCAAAGCGCTCTCGTTCGATGGTAATCCTGAGTTCGCGATGATCCTCAAGGTCGTGCGTTCTTTGGGTTTGAGTTTGCACGCTAAGGCGAGATAGGGGCCGGAATTTGCCGTACACTTAGTCCAACCATGGGATCAACCAGACAGCGCTTCATGCCGCAGTTCATCCCAGATGCGGACGCAATGAGATGAACAACCACCACGCACAGAACCGCGCCTGTTGGAACTCATGGGCTGACTGGCGGCGCAAGAAAGCTGATCAGCGGGGCATTTGGCAGGAAAGCAAATGGGGACGGTTCTTGCTTGCACATTTGTACGAACCCAATAAACCCAATGAACCCAACGTTTTTGTGTATCTTCCGAATTAACTGCAATACCCGTTCATCTTTTTCAAGGCTCACACAACCCGGATAGCCGCCAGAAAGAACGATGACATCAGAATCATCTGCGGTTATCTTTTCCAACGAGATATCAGGCGCTGCCTTGATTCCATGTGCTTCGTCAATGACGCCTTCTTTTAACTCGGCAATGAAGACATCCAGTTTTACTCTCCCAAAAATATCAACGATTGTGCTGAACTCAATCTTTTCCAATCCATCAACGAGTGGAACTAAAACGCGCCCTTTGATCTCCTCTTGTTTGTTCGTATAACACTATAATCAGTCAACGCCGGTGACTTTTCGATCTTTGTCTTGCTAAAAGACAGGAATACGCAGTAAACTTAACTATGAGGTGATGAAAATTGTCTTCTACGGAAACAGATGCTTTGCGGAATCTCTATCGCAAAGCGAAACAACAGGGATATGGGTTTTTCGCCAATAATATTGCTGATACGAACACGCTTATCGGTCTTCTGGAAGGATATAGCGCGAAGAGGTCCGATCTGATTATTCAGATAAGTCCAGGTGCCGCTGCTTTTGCAGGTGGGGGCGACAAGCTCACTGGATTGCGGATTCTCTCCTATACAGTACGTGAGCTGGCGCGTAACTATCCGATCGGGGTATTCATCAATCTCGATCACTTCACAGTCAATGAGATAGAGCTGCTTGGTGTGGCGATCGATGAACAGTTAGCCACATCGATCATGATCGATGCGTCGGCAGAGAGTTTCGAGGAGAATGTGCGGATAAGCCGCACCGTTAAAGAGATGGCTGAACCGATGGGAATCTTGATTGAAGCGGAGTTGGGAAAGATTAAAGGTGTGGAAGATGAGATCTCCTCTGACGAGGCATTTCTCACTGATCCGGATGAGGCAGTGGAATTTGTGCAGCGAAGCCGGACTGATCTGCTGGCGATCTCAGTTGGGACAGAGCACGGGGTTTCTAAAGGTAAAAAGATCACACTGCGAACCGATATTGCGAAAGCGATCGATCAGTCGCTAATAGCAAGCGGACTGGATATCCCGCTTGTCCTCCATGGAACATCCGGCCTGCTGCCAGAACAGATCGCAGAGATGATATCCGACGGGATTTGCAAGCTGAACAAAGATACGCATTATCAATATGTGTACGGTCGAGCAGCACATGATTTCTACCTGTCTCATACAGCTTCGATCGTTCCGCCAGATATTGCGATAGAGCAACCGATCACAGTTGATCATATCTTCGCAATGAGCGGTTGGAGTCCGTGTAAGGACCATTTCGACCCGCGTGTCGCCAGCAAGGTGGTCCGCGAACGCATTAAGGAAACGGCGATGGAATTAATAGATCAGGTGGAAAGCGCCGACAAAAGTCTATTCAATGGGACAGGAGGGATGAGATGAGAATAAAGCGAATCGGGTTACTGACCGGCGGCGGTGATTCACCAGGGATCAATGCTGCAATTCGCGCTGTGGTACGGCGGGCATGGAAAGAGAAGATCGAAGTGATCGGTTACTTAGGCGGTTGGGCTGGCCCGTTGGAGAAACGAACGCGGGTATTAGACCGCGAAAGCACTTCGGGAATACTCCCGATCGGTGGAACGATTTTAGGCAGCTCGCGCACCAATCCGTTTAAAATCGACGGGGGGCCACAGAAGATTAGCTCCAATCTTCGTAGTGATCAGATCGACGTTCTGATCGCTATTGGCGGTGATGATACACTCAGCGTAGCTCACCGCATAGCGGAGTATGATGTAAAAGCAATCGGGATTCCTCAAACAATCGATAATGATCTGGCATTGACCGATTACTCAATCGGGTTCTCTTCGGCATTGGCCACGATCACTGACGCGCTGGACAAGCTCCATACCACTGCTTATTCCCATCACCGTGTATTGATTCTCGAAGTAATGGGTCGTGAGAGCGGCTGGCTGGGATTGCTGGGCGGGCTGGCTGGGGGCGCAGATATCATCCTGATTCCGGAAACCCCCTTCTCTGTCAGCGCAGTGTACCACCAGATCAACGAGCGGAAACAGCGTGGAAAATACTTCAGTATCATCGTCATCTCTGAGGGAGCTAGCCAAAAGGAGCTTGCCGGGCAGGTGGTACAGGAGGAAGAGGTCGATGCATTCGGTCATGTTAAACTGGGAGGAATCGGTGATTCTTTAGGACGCGAGTTGAATAAATTCCTCAATCTTCCTGCCCGGGTAACGACATTGGCTTATCTGCAACGGGGCGGAATTTCCGATCCCTTCGACCGGATTCTTGCCACCCGCTTTGGAGTGGCAGCAGTCGAATTTGCCGGTGATGGTCTGTTCGATAAGATGACCGCGTTACAAGGCAGCGATATCGTACCGGTCAAGTTGGCCGACGTCCTTGCTGCCTCACCTCAGGCAGTCAACACCAAGTTGATCGAACTCTCGGCGTTATTTGACTGACCCAGCACGCTGCGTGAGGAATTTGACCATCACAGCCCCCTGCCCTCACACAAGCAGAGAAAAGATCGACCAACATAGTATTGTTGCCTTCCTGTCCGACTTACAATTTCAATTTCCTTTAAGCAGCGATCTTTTACTTGACAAAGCTCTTACGATGGGATAGGATAGATATACTTTTAGCAAACAATGCACGAGAGTGCTAAGTCGCCCAACAATCGAGTGTTATTACTTGACAAAGCCCGGACTATCGGATAGGATAGATGTGCTTTTAGCAAACAATGCACGAGAGTGCTAATTTTAACAACAAAAGGAGGTGGCCAAATGAAAATAAGGCCATTAGGAAAGCGAGTTCTGGCCATGAAGGTCGAAGAAACAGAGAAGAAAACTGCTGGTGGTATCGTGTTGCCAGAGAGCGTCAAGGACGATAAAATAGTCCGTGCCAAGGTAAAAGCAATCGGAACCGATGAAAAGATCACCGTTAAAGAAGGAGATGAAATAATAGTCTCCAGCTTTGCCGGCACTGAGATGGAGCTTGAAGGAGAAACACTCATCCTTGTCAAGCACGACGACATTCTCGCAGTTATCGAATAGCGTTAATAGTAGAAGGAGGATATATCAATGGCAAAAGAAGTATTGTACGGCGAAGAAGCTCGCCGTAAGATGAAGAAAGGAATAGATAAACTTACAGATGCAGTGCGAGTCACCCTCGGGCCGCGTGGACGGAACGTCATTCTCGACAAGAAATTTGGCTCTCCGGATATCACTAATGACGGAGTGACGATCGCCAAAGAGCAAGAGTATGAAGATGAATTTGAGAATATGGGAGCACAACTTGTAAAAGAAGTGGCCAGCCAAACCAATGATGTTGCTGGTGACGGAACGACTACAGCGACAATCCTTGCACATGCAATGATTGAAGAAGGATTCAAAAACCTTGCTGCAGGAGCAAACCCATTGGAGCTCAAGCGTGGATTGGAAAAAGCCTCAGACGCTGTTGTCGAAGAACTGCGGAAGAGTAGTCACGTTCTAAAGACCAAAGAACAGACAGCTCAGGTCGCAACAATATCAGCCAACGATGAAGCGATTGGCACAATCATCGCTGACGCGATGGAAGCAGTTGGAGACGACGGAGTTATCACGGTCGAAGACTCGGATACAATCGATACTTACTACGATATGGTCGAGGGAATGCAATTTGACCGCGAATATATCTCCCCTTACTTTGTCACTGATCCCAAGAAGATGGAGGTCGACCTTGCGGAACCTTATATTCTGATCACCGATCGGGAGTTGAAGAATGCCGCCGATCTCATCCCATTGCTCGAGAAGATAGCCCAGTCTGGCAAACCCCTCATGATTATCGCCAACGATGTGAGTGGTGAAGCGCTGACCACATTGGTAATCAACAAGCTGAAAGGAACGCTTACCAGTTGTGCTGTCAAAGCGCCCGGATTCGGCGATCGCCGGAAAGCGATGCTGGAAGATATCGCTGTGCTTACCGGCGCAAAAGTCGTTGCGGAAGATGCGGGCATGGAGGTTAAATCAACGACGCTCGACATGCTGGGCCGTGCTGAGCGGGTTAAAGTTAACAGTGATGATACTACCATTATCGGTGGTAAAGGCTCTTCTGAAGCAATCAAAGGACGTATCGATCAGATCAACACTCAGATTGAAACGACCGACTCTGATTACGATCGAGAAAAACTGGAAGAGCGTAAAGCGAAGCTCGCAGGCGGAGTTGCTGTTATCAAGGTCGGCGCAGCTACTGAAACCGAGCTTAAAGAGAAGAAGCATCGGATGGAAGACGCTTTGGAAGCAACAAAAGCTGCTGTCGATGAAGGAATTCTCGCTGGCGGTGGAGTAGCGCTGATCAATGCCGCCAATGGGCTTGATTCTCTCGCGCTGGAAGGAGACGAAAAGATCAGCCTACAAATCATGAGAAAGGCATTGGAGGCTCCAACTCGGCAAATAGCCGATAATGCCGGTGTCGAAGGGGCAGTGGTCGTCGCACAGATCAAGGACGAGCAACCTGGAGTCGGGTTCGATGCCATATTAAGCAAGTATTGCAATATGGTGGAAGCCGGAATCATTGATCCAATGAAGGTGACACGTTCAGCGCTGCAAAACGCGGTCTCTATTGCAGGAATGCTTCTAACCACCGATGTATTAGTGGCAGAAATAAAAGGGAAAGAGGAAGCAATGCCGCCGCAAATGCCGCCGCAAATGCCTTACTAAACTAACCATAACTTCTCCCTATTGGTCGACAAAAATTGATCAATAGGGAGTTTTTTTTTGCACTTATTTAACTGCGCCGGCATAAAAGAGCTTCAGGGAAGCATCAGTTAAGGCTGGCGCACCGGAGAACGCAGAAGCAGGCGGTTCACGGTTCAGAGGTTCAAGGTTACTATCCAGGTTCAAGGTTCCGGGTTCACGGTTCAAGGTTAAAGAGCGATGAAGAAGAAACAGTTTGAGGATAACGTGACCAACCATTCACTATTTACCCTCTTAACTTCCTAACCTTGAACCCTGGAACCGTGAACCCGGAACCTTGAACTATTTACCCATCACCCATTACCCATTCACTATTTACGAGAACCGCGAAGAATGCTCCGCCTTGTAGGCGGGGATGAATTCGCGCAGTCCCAACTGGACTCGATGTCTAGTTGGGACTGTAATCTCTTTGGCGGGCAGGCCAGTTTAGTCTACACTGTCTTCATGGTGATTAAACGGACAAGCCATGCTGTTTATGATACGAAATACCATCTCGTTTGGGCACCCAAGAATCGCAAGTGGATCCTTCAGGGGTAATATTAGCAGTTGAAGTTTTTAATCTTTTGATTTTGGATACCCCGCCTTGTAGGCGGGGAGGTTCACCCTCTTAACTTCCCAACCTTGAACCTTGGAACCTGGAACCTCTTACCCATGAGTAGTCGGGCTCAGGGACGAGCCCGACTACATATTGAGTAACTATACTTAGGTTCAAGGAACACAGTTCCAGGTTATAGGTGAGAGGTGGAAAATTGCAGGTTCGAGGTTTAAGGTATTCACCCATCACCCATTACCCATTCACTATTTACCCTCTTAACTTCCCAACCTGGAACCTGGAACCCCGGAACCTTGAACCTGGATAGTTACCGTGAACCCCGGAACTTTGAACCTGAGTATTTACAGCGAGCTTGGCACCTTAAAAGAGTGCAGCGAACGGGCGCGAGAACAGCGTTGTATTATTTGCAGGCGGGAGTTCGTTGCCTACTCCAAACCGTGGATTGCTAATCCGACACAAAGAGCATTTGCTGATCAGTGTGGTCTGGAGCGTAAACAGCCAATATGACATTACGAGTTGTTCAGTTGCTCATCATGCAGTATAATTACAGATTGCAGGAATAAGTTTGTAGTCTGTAGGAACTACCTGCAACAAGGAGAATTTTAATGTCAAAATATCATATTGGAATTGATATCGGGTCACTTACAATTAAAGTAGTCGCGCTGGATGATGCCGATCAGGTACGGGAAAAGATTTACCGCCCTTCATACGGCGCGCCACTGCCCGTTGCAAAAGAAGCCTTAGAAGAATTATTTACCAAGATTTCGCCTGCCGATATCACTGGTTTTGTCGCCTCTGGATCAGGAGGGAGAAAACTGGCGAAGATCTTGGAGATCAATCATATTAATGAGTTAATTGCACAAACAAAAGCGGTGCAGCGGTATTATCCCCAGGTGCGTACGGTGATCGAAATCGGCGGACAAGATTCTAAACTTCTGTTGCTCGGTGAGGAAGGAGGCCAATTGCTACTCCAAGATTTCTCACTCAATACGCAATGCGCTGCTGGCACCGGTTCTTTCTTGGAACAACAGGCCCAGCGGCTCGGGCTTACCATCGAGGAATTCTCACATCTTGCTACCCAAGCAGAGAAACCACCGCATATCGCCGGGCGGTGCGCTGTCTTTGCAAAGTCTGATATCATTCATCTTCAGCAGGTGGGAACACCGCTGAATGAGATCTTGGCTGGCTTGTGCTTCGCCTTGGCGCGCAATTTCCGCAGTGATATCGGACGGGGAAAAGAATTCGTCAAGCCGATTCTCTTTCAAGGCGGAGTCTCACTCAATCAGGGGATGATCAAGGCATTTGAGAAAATTCTTGATCTTAAGCAAGGAGAATTAATCATCCCTGAACACAATGTATTGATGGCAGCGCTCGGCGCAGTCATAATCGACAAAGAACGGCGAGTGCGCGACAGTCGTCGGGGACACACAGAGAACGATAAGTCCCAGAATGCTGCCGACAATTGTATCCAATCTCTTGCTGATGCAATCGCTGGGCAGACAAATCATCTTCACACTCCGCATGCAAAGTTGTCCGTTCCCGCAAGAGCAGGTAACAATTATCGTATTGCACGCACGACCGCCAACGGCCAACTGAATTCGTACTTAGGTATCGATGTCGGCTCGATCAGCACTAAAGCCGTGGCGATCGATGAACAAGGACGACTTATCGATCGTGTTTATTTGCGTACTGGCGGTGATCCATTGCAGGCGGTGCAAAAATGTTTATCCAAATTGAAAGAGCAATCAGCAGCGATGCTGCGTAATGTCCGCGGGGTAGGTGTGACCGGCTCAGGACGTGAGTTGATCGGTAAATTCGTCGGCGCTGATCTGGTAAAAAACGAAATCACCGCACAGGTCCACGCCGCTGTGGTTATCGACCCGAAAGTGGATACGATCATTGAAATCGGTGGGCAAGACTCAAAGTATATCCGCCTGGAAAACGGGGTCGTCGTTGATTTTACGTTAAATAAAGTCTGCGCTGCAGGAACAGGATCGTTCTTGGAAGAACAGGCAGCGCGGTTGGGAATCGCAATTGATGACTTCAGCGCTTTAGCGCTTGACAGTGATAAACCGAATCCATTGGGAGAACGCTGCACTGTCTTTATCGAATCCGACCTGATCCATCACCAGCAGCAAGGATCATCGAAAAATGATCTCGTTGCCGGACTGGCATACTCAGTCGCTTACAATTACTTAAACCGCGTTGTGGGAGACAGATCAATTGGCGAGCATGTATTCTTTCAAGGCGGAGTAGCCGGCAACGACGCTGTTGTCGCCGCATTCCGGAATCTGCTCGGTCGGGAGATAATAGTTCCAGAACACTATGAAGTCACTGGCGCGTACGGTATTGCGTTGATAACGAAAGAGGAGATGAAATGACTGAACCAACAAAATTCCGTGGCTTTGAATTGGCAGAACTTTCATATGAAACAACGCGCTTTGCCTGTAATTTATGCTCCAATGTCTGTGAAATTACTCAGGTTTCCCTGCAAGACGAAGAGCCACTCTACCATGGAGCACGCTGTGGTCGATTCGACAGCCTTGCTGGAAAGGCGGATAATAAACAACCTGATCTCTTCGCGGCACGAAATCAGATTATTTTCGATCCAGAAAATGCAGGATTGGAAATCGAAAAGAAGATATCTTTGCTTCCTTATAGCGGGCAGGTACGTGGTCGAATCGGCATTCCGCGCACCCTTGCGATGTGGGATAAATTTCCTTTTTTCGCTGCCTATTTCCGTGCGCTCGGCTATGAGGTTATCCTCTCGCCGGTGACAGGACAAAAGATTGTCCATAATTCGGTCCAGGCAGCCGAGCCGAACATATGTCTTCCCGCGAAAATAACTCATGGACATGTAGAAGCGCTGCTCAAAGAGGAGATTGATCACATCTTCCTCCCTGCCCTGATCGACAGCGATCATGCCAACACACAGACGCGAACGAATTATACCTGCCCGCTTATCCAGACCCAGCCCGATATTATAAAAAGCCAGTTTGATTTCGCTGCGCACCGCGTCAACCTAATAGCAACTCCGCTGCATTTCTATCATGAGCCGAAAGTGCGGAAGGAATTAACAGAGTTGGGGCGCAGTCTTGTCAATGATCGCGCAGCTGTCCGGAAAGCGATCAACACAGGATTTAAAGCACAGCAAACCGCATATACTGCTCTCCAGCAGCTTGGACGTGCGGCATTTAGCTGCGTAGAAGCCGGAAATTTGGGGATAGTTATTTTGGGCCGTCCTTATAATAGCTGCGATCACGGAATCAGTTTGGAAATTTCACAGAAACTACGCAATCTTGGAGCTCTTCCCATCCCTATCGACATACTTCCGTGGGAGGCAGTAGATGTTGACACAGATTACCCGTATATGCAATGGCACAGCGGTAAGCGAATCATCGCCGCTGCTAAACTCACCTGTCAAATGGACAATCTATACGGTTTATATCTCTCGCATTTCAATTGCGGACCGGACTCGTTTATCCTTCATTATGCCAAAGAGATCTTAATCGGTAAACCGTTCCTCAATATCGAACTCGATGAACACAGCGCTGATGCAGGAATCGTTACTCGCTGTGAAGCGTTCCTCGACTCATTGACATTGTCTAAACAGCGATTCAAGCGGCGGAGACAATCTTCTCCTGTGCCTGACCATTCGAAAACAGAATTCGATCCCAGCAAGAAGCTTTATATGCCCAATATGCTTGACCACCATAATGCAATTGAAGGAGCGCTGATCCATTTCGGCATCGACGCAGAGACTCTTCCGCCACCTGATAAAGAGAGCATTACCTTAGGGCGTCAATACGCCACTGGTGGAGAGTGTCTACCGTTCATCATCACCGCGGGTGATTTTATCAAACTCGTTACAAGACCGGATTTCGATCCGGAAAGATCATCTCTATTTATGGCGACGAGCAGCGGACCATGTCGCTTTTGCCATTATTTTGCCGCGCAAAAGTTGATCATGCGTAAACTGGGCGTTAAGGTTGATCTTGTCACGCTTGAGTCGTACAGTGGCTACGCAATGAAAAATTTAGGAGCGTCATTCAGGCGGGCGATCTGGGATGGAATAGTCGCGATAGATATGCTGCAGAAATTATTATGGAAGACCAGGCCCTATGAAGTAGAAACAGGCAGCGCCGATGCAGTATATCAACGAGCGCTCAAAGAGATCCGAGACGCGCTGGTAAATAACGGCCGCGCCGGTCTGATTTCATCGTTGCCCAAAATCATTGCCCCGTTCAAGGAAATAGAGCAGATAGAGGAAGAGAGGCCATCAATCGGGATAGTAGGCGAGATATACCTGCGCGTCAATGAATTCAGTAACAGCAACCTTGCACGGTTAGTCGAAGAACTGGGCGGAGAAGCACGTATTGCACCGATGAGCGAATGGATCGCCTACACTAACTACAAAAAGGTCGAGGATACATGGGAAAAGCGAGAGATCAAAGCCCATCTCAAAGCACAGCTTGAAAAGAAATTTCTCGCTCACGACGAGCATGCGATTGCACGTCTATTCAAAGAACAGTTGTCAGCGAATGATCGGGAAGAACCTTTGACTGCACAAGTCATTGCCCACAGTGATCCCTATATCTCTGCCGCCTATCGGGGAGAACCAGTGCTGACAGTGGGTAAAGCGATCGACTATACTATCAAAGGATTCGATGGTATTTTGAATGTAATGCCCTTCTCCTGTATGCCCGGCGCAATGGTCAGTGCAGTCTCTACTTTAATAAAACGCGATTATCACCTACCCTGGTTGAACCTCACGTTCGACGGCCAGGAACAGACCAATCTCCATACGAGATTGGAGGCATTTCTCCATCAGACGCAGGTACACAAAGAGAGGCGTTCTGTGGCTGCACACTGATGAGATGAGCAGGGGGTACAATAATCTATGCCCCCTGCATCAGATTAGACTGGTCGCTGCTTCTGCAAAGAACGCCGGGCACGTGGTGGTCCGATGATCTCCGCAAAGATGACAGCATCAATCAGAGTCCGCCGATTGCGCAGCAGATGTTTAATCCCTTTGCTGCGACGAACAGGCGAGTCACGCGGAACTCTTTGTCTATCTTGTGGTGTCAACTTACCTCCTGGTTATTTCTTTTTATCCGTCTCTTTCTTATCGGTTATTTTCGAAATAGAGTCGCGCATCTCGGTATCGGCCATGATATTGCGCATGTTGTAAAAATCCATTATCCCCAGATTTCCAGCTTTGAACGCCTCAGCGATCGCTTGCGGCACCAGTGCCTCGGCATCTACGACTTTGGCCTGCATCTCCTGCACCAAGGCGAGCATCTCCTGCTCTTTGGCCACGGCCATTGCACGCCGCTCTTCCGCCTTTGCCTGCGCGATCTGCTTATCAGCCTCTGCCTGGTCAATTTGCAGCTTTGCGCCGATATTCTTTCCTACATCGACATCAGCGATATCAATCGAGAGGATTTCAAATGCGGTGCCAGCATCGAGTCCCTTTTCCAGAACACGCTTCGATATCGAATCCGGATTTTCCAGCACCAATTTATGGGTGTCTGCTGAACCGATAGTGGTGACGATACCCTCGCCAACACGCGCCAGGACGGTTGACTCACCCGCGCCACCGATCAACCGCTCGATATTGGCGCGCACCGTTACCTTGGCTTTGGCCTTGACTTCGATCCCATCTTTGGCCACTGCCGCTACGATCGGCGTTTCGATCACTTTTGGATTTACACTCATCTGTACCGCCTCCAGAACATCGCGTCCCGCAAGGTCGATCGCCGCCGCTCGCTCAAACGGCAATTGTATCTGTGCTCGCTGTGCGGCAATGAGCGCATCTACGACGCGATTTACATTGCCTCCTGCCAGAAAATGGGCCTCCAGCTTGTCGCTGCTTGCTTCTAAGCCGGCCTTGACCGATTTGATCATCGCCATCACGATGAGCGCCGGCGGTACTTTACGCAATCGCATGCCGATCAGGGCGCCGATTCCGATCCGTACTTTGGCAGCCAAGGCAGAGATCCATAGCCTTACTGGGATGAAACTGCCGATGATAAGTATGACAACGACAGCTATTCCAATTATGAGTAGTGTTACATTTCCTCCATTCATGTGAAAACCTCCTGAACTTTTGAATTTAACCGTTTTGGCGCACACGACGCACAATGACGCGTGCACCCTCGACTTTACGCACTTCTATTACGCTATCTTTGTCGATAAACTCGCCGTCAGTGACGACATCGACGCGGGAATCACCAATCTCTGCGGTGCCGGCCGGGCGCAGCGGGGTAATTACTCGGCCGATCATCCCGACAAGATCTGACCGCTCCAGTACTGCTGTATACCCTGAATCAACGCTCTCCTCATGCTGGAGCACCAAGCGGCCGAATATTCTATTCCGTCCCATTGCTTTTACTGCGACAACGGCTCCTATAACGCTGACCACAAAGCCGGCGCCGAGGTAGATTGCACCCTCCTGCGGCGATGGAGCGGCCATGATGACGCTGCCGATAATCCCGCCGGTTCCCAGCAATCCCAATATCCCGCCGGGAACGAAAAGTTCCGCGACCAGCAACGCAATACTGGCGGCGAAGAGAAGGAGTATCTCCCACCCGACCAAACCGGCGAAGAGGTGGCCGCCGAAGAAGAGGAGGAGCGCTACTGCCCCAATCGGCGCGGTTATCGCCCAGCAGCCAGTCATAACCGCCATTGTTATCGCCAGCGAACCGATACTGAACAGGAGCGAACTGACAATGGGATGAGTAACCCAACTGGCAATGTGTTCGAAAAAGGCGGGATAGATAACCACCAATCGATATCGATCCAGACCGTAGGCGCGCAGCACCGCGTTTCGATCAGCAAGGACGTAGTCGGTAAGCCCCACTGCCAACGCCTCTTCAGGTGTCAGTGAGAGTATTCTTCCATACTCAACGACTCCTTCAATTTCGATCCGCGCATCGGCCATCGCCTCCACCAATATCGGGTCTCTGTCTGTCGCCTCTGCTGCCGCCCGCAAGCGGGATTTCCAATACGATAGTACTTTCTCAGTGAGCGGTCGCGGTTCTGCCGCACCGATCGTCGAACCTGGCGCCATCACCACCTTAGGAGCGGAGATTGTGATCAGCACGCCGGCAGAGGTCGCCTCGCGAGTGACAAAACTAATCATCACTGGCACAGGACTCACCAACATCGCGGCGCTGATATCTATCACTGCATCAAGCCGTCCTCCTGGGGTATCGATTTCTACGATGACCGCACGAGCGTTCGCTTGCGCTGCCTCACGTAACGCGCGGCTGACGAAACCGGCTACCCCCCAATCGATGACTCCATGGATGGGAATGATATAGACACTGCCTCTAGATTCACTCTCTCCAGATCCTATTATTACGCCGGAGAGTAATCCAGTGATACCAATCAGGATACAGACTATTCCCGCCAGCATCTTCTTTCTCCTACCCATTTTTTTCTCCTTCCCAACAAAGATGGAAAATCTAACCAGCTCTTTGATCGGTTGATCTTTCTCTTATTATTATACCATTATTGGCAAATGTCAACTATAATACCATAATCCCGCATCCTGAATATTCCGAGTCCGCCGAGAATTAGGAATGTCACTCACTTTACAGACTGTCAGATGAATGCTGGTTTTTCACAATCTTGGCATTACCACTGGAACTGGTCAAGATTTCCCCGTTCCAGTCGCTGGTCGACTGCACGACTATACAGATACTCTTTACCTCCCCACGTTGAATATCAACCTTAAAATACGGTTAACCTCCACCATATCAGCGCCAGTGTAGGTAAGTGTACGGTGATCAATCTGTTCTATGCCTGGTATGTCCCGCGCTGAAAAGACGGACAACGGTCGCACAAGATCCACTTCAAGGCGAATCGGTCTGTCGATCACAAACGGTTGTATATCTCCCAGATTAGTGAGTGCCGTTTTAATTCCAGTATGGATCGCCTTCTGCGCTCCTTTTGGGGTGAGGCTGCGAGCAGCGGTGGTGTTTATCGCCCATTTTACGATTACCCGCTTAGTCGATGGTAACAGGGAGGCAATCTCAGCATCAAGTGTGTCATCACCGGCAATAAAGGCGAGCGGAACACCAAAATGTCCGGCAGTAGCAGCGTTGAATCCTCCTTCGCCGACCATCGTTCCGTTGAGACGGAGGTTGTATACCTGTCCGGTGAACGAATGGGCGAGCACCCCTGCCCTGTCTCCTGCGCGGGAGTGATAACCAATAAAGCAAGCAGCAGCGAACGTATTGTCGATTCCCGCCATCATCCCCAATGGACGTGGCGATCCCTGAATAACAATCGCAGCTTCATGGAGTTCGTCGAGCAACAAGTTACGCATATGACCGTGTGAATCAGCAACAACAACCTCTGTTGCTCCTGCCTCCAACGCTCCTTTAATCGCTGCATTCGCCTCCTGTGTCATCCATTTACGTGCCTTTTCGTACTCCGACCCTTCCAACTTAACGTGATCGCCATGGGTCACTCCAGCGATCCCTTCCATGTCCACTGAGATATAAATCTTCATTGTTCCTCCTTCCTATTAGTCCGTAGTTCGACTACTCCTGCTTCCGATAGATGGTGGAAATAACGG
This sequence comes from uncultured Thermotogae bacterium, assembly GCA_964433275.1. Classification (GTDB taxonomy): domain Bacteria; phylum Bipolaricaulota; class Bipolaricaulia; order UBA7950; family UBA7950; genus UBA7950. The sequence continues at coordinate 10,479 of CAYSQQ010000002.1, read as the reverse complement.
ATAAGAGTCTCTACCTCCACGGAGATACCAGTACTCAAAGTAACGCGCCGAGCGATCTCCAGCAGATTCCGTTCATCGTCAACCCACATTGCAGCATGATCGGTGATCGTGCGCAAACTGAGATCTTTTGTCATCAATTTACGCAGCCATGCGACCTGATCCCAGCCCAGTTTGTCTGTTATAAACCCGATTCCATTGAGCGGGCCGGTCCATTTGCGGATTGGAATTAACTGCGCAGCTTCTATTTCGCTCGCAGAGCGCTGCGATTCGCTTGTTACGCTCGTACTGATATCTTCCGCTGCTAATTCCCTGCCTTTGGCGAGCAATTCAGTCTGCAACGAGGCGGACTGCTCTTCCAATTTGGTTTGAAAATCGGAGATCATCGCGCTGATATGCTGATTATCACCCCCGAGCCGAGCCACGGAGGCGACGGTCTTCTTTTCGATCTCGGCGCGATAATTAAGCGCTGCCACTCCCTTATCTACCTCCAGCGTTATCTTTTGCAAATCAGTTATTTGATGGAGAGCCCAGACCGTTGCACGTGCTAATTGCCCCAATCGCGCCAGTCCGCGCTGTAAGCTGTCATAGGCAAAGAGAGATGCCTCTGCTCCTTCTGCTGAAGCCACTGCCTGCCGCAATATGAGCCACCACCCAACCGACCTTGCTTAACTCGGTTGGATCGATCTTGTCCACTGTGTCGGCCGATGAGTGGTAGAACTTATCCGGCCAATGGAGAAAGGCAATCGCCGGCACGTTGCATTGGACAAAGGGAGCATTATCGGTCCCTCCACCGTAGGGACCGACGCGGTATTGCCATAAACTACCGCTGTCACTGCTGGAATAAGATCCCTTACCTGCCGGCACGCTCTCCAGGAAGTGCTCTCCCAGATCGTTGATATAGGAAGGCACGGCATCGGGCGTCCGTTCCATGATCAGCGGCCCACCACAGAGTTGTTGATTCTCACCGACCATATCACAATTGATCACTAGTTGAAGTTGCTCAGTCCATTCCGGCTGCGCGTGCAGAGAGGCGATTGTCCCAGTCCATTCCGGGACCCACATAAAGCGGATCGTCCGTGTCGGCCGAGGCCATTTCCCATCGGTGATCAACCGATTCCACGTGCGAGCGATTTCCAGGATCAGCGCTGCCCCACTGGCATTGTCATTCGCTCCCGGCGCGGGATGGCAGATATGAGCGATCAGGAGTACTTCCTCATCGGGTCTCTTTTCTCCCTCGATCGCCGCACTCAACGTGAGAAGATCACCAGTGGTAAGCTCGCTGTCGATCGTTGCCTGTACCTTGACCGCTCTTGTTCCTTTCGTTAACTCGCAAAGACGGGTCATCTGGTGATAATTCACAGCAAAGCTGAAAATAGAGCTGCCATCATCCTCAACCCGTACCCCGTTGTAACCGATCTGCTCCGGCGAGTTCTCCCGCGTGCGCAGAGGAGGCATTTCAACGAGGCAATCAGTGATCACACCGATCGCTCCCCGTTGCGCCGCCTCTTTGGCAGCTGTTGCTGCGCCCCAACCAGCGCCGCTGATCAGTACGACTGCTCCTGTAACATCTTTTCCTGTGTAGTCTTCCTCAGAAAGCCCCCTGCCGACATCAATCACCGGGGCGATGATTCCCTCTGGTGGAGTAGAGGCGGAATTGCGTCCCAAACTGCATGGCTGGGCAGTAAAGTCGGCCAACCGTATCTCTTCCGGCTCGATAAGCCGCAACTCAGCTTTGTTTGCCGTCCAATGCCATGGTTGTTTCCATGTCCACCAATAGCTTTTGCCGTCGACCGGAAATCGGTTAATCTTTAGCGTTGCCAGTTCCGCTTTTTCCAGCTCTCTTTTCACTAATTCAATAGCTGCTTCGATCCCCGGCGATACCTGTCCCCGGTCGAATGCCGCAATCTGTCCGGCCATCCGCTTAGCGCGTTCTCCGGAAAACTCTGCGGCGAAAAGCCGGGAAAACTCGTGTAAATTTTGCATCTTACCTCCACCTTACTGCCATATACTTATTTGTCGTCTGTCTGAAAACGCTGCAACATAGAACAGACCACAGAAAGAGATTTAATGCTCTGTATACTCTGAACAATAAATGTAATTATAGCCACCAAGAGATTAAGATACCAAGATTACGGAACTACTTCCTGCTCAGACAATGTAAGAGGTATCAAAAGGCCTATCTATCGACAGACAGGTAAATCAGCGCTGTCGTGTGTTATTAAAGGATGTGCAGTTCGGATATCTTACGGAAATGGTGACCGTAGACCGCCAGTGTAACGGCCAGAGAAAGTAATTTGGGGCGGCGAAAAAGTGTCCAGAACAAGAGCTTCCAGTAATGGACCCGTTCCTTGCCGATGATACCCAGGTAAAAGACAGAACGGAAGAAACCCAGCACGTGCTCAGATTCCAGCCGAGAGTCGGTTTTGGGCCGTTTATACTCTCGTAAGAAGGTTTTGACGCGCCGGTAGTAATCCTCAGGAGAATAGATGCGTTGAAGGATACGCTTGTATCCTTCACGCAACGTATCAAAGCCCATGGCAGGGATAATGTTTGTTGTCCCATCTACATTGTCCCCCGACATTCGACCGAGCAGGCGACCCTCTCTCTTTAGGCGTTCGTAAAGTCTTGTGCCAGGCGGAGCTTGTAACAAGCCGACCATCGCCGTCACAATCCCACTCTGCTGGATAAAATCAATTTGCCGCTGGAAGATGGAGGTCGTGTCATTGTCGAAACCGATGATGAATCCACCGTGCACCTGCAACCCGGCTCGCTGAAGACGTTTCACATCTTCGATCATGTCCCGGTGCTTGTTTAGTCCTTTGTTGCATTCGGTCAAGCTGTGTTCATCCGGCGTCTCGATTCCGATAAAGACCGTACGAAAGCCCGCCTCAACCATCATCTGCGTCAATCCCTCGTCGTCGGCCAGATTGATTGAGACTTGAGTGTTAAACGACATCCCCTTCTTATCTTTTTGCCATTCAATCAGGGCCGGTAACAGCTCGGTCTTAAGGCATCTCTTGTTCCCAATGAGGTTGTCATCCACGAAGAAGACGTTTCCCTGCCACCCCAGGTTATAGAGACTGTCCAACTCGGTAATAATCTGCTCGGCGGTCTTTGTGCGCGACCGGTGTCCGAACAACACCGTCACGTTACAGAACTCACAATTGTAAGGACAGCCACGGGAGTACTGGATGCTCATCGAAGCGTACCGGTCCAGATCCGCTAATCCCCACAAGGCGACCGGTGTCTTACGGAGATCAGGAAACTCAGCCGTTGTGTAAACCCGCCTGGCGCCCCCTGCTTCCAAATCTGCCAGAAAGGAAGGGAGGGTCACCTCTGCTTCATTGAGAACGAAATGATCGATCTCTGCAAACTGTTCATACTCACTGGTGAAGAGTGGTCCTCCGGCGACGATCTTGACACCTGCTTCTTTACACTGGGCAATAATTCGACGTGCCGACTCTCTTTGCACGACCATCCCGCTAATAAAAACGTAATCAGCCCATCTCAGGTCTTTTGTGGTGAGCTTTGCCACATTAACGTCAACTAAACGCTTTTCCCATTCCGGCGGCAGCATCGCCGCAACTGTCAACAGACCTAACGGTGGCAATGAAGCTTTCTTCCGTATGAATGGAAGCGCGTATTTGAAACTCCAAAATGTATCTGGAAACTCAGGATAAATCAACAGTGCATTCATCGGAATCACTTCCTTGTAGACTTTTCATAACGCCGAGCTAAGTGACTTGTTCGGTTTCACGTTGCCTCTATGGCATAATTCCGATAATGATCAAAGGTACAGCAGGCACACCGCGGCCTTGTCGAATAACGTTGTAGAATTCGCCTTCATAGTACGATACACCTGAACTCATCTGTGCTTGGAGGGCTTTCATGGGAAGGATTTCAATTCCGACGTCGATATGGTCGCCGATGTAAAAGGCGAGGTGTTTCACGAAAAGATCGTAGGCAACAAAAGAGTACTTGCCGAACTGGACTTCAATCGCAGCACGATCCTTGACAAAATCAGTTTGATTGTAGCTGTAAATGGGTGTTTCTCCCGCAGCTTCGATCTCTTTTTTCTGCTCTTGAGGATCCATGGGCATGGTCTTTCTTATAAGTTTTTCGCTTTTCGTCACCCAATAGCTGACTCTGCTCTCTTTCCATTCCGCCTCACTCAAAAGTTTCTTGAAATGCGTATTCATGTCAATTGGGCTATAAAGAAGTTTCCCAACCATCCCCTTTTCTTTTGACACTTTTGTCTTGCAAGCCTTTGCATCAACAGACCGGATGACCCTTTTTATTTCCTTCCACAGTTTTGGTTTATGGACGATCAGGAATTCGAGGCCGTTCAAATGGGAATAAGTTTCAATAATTTTCATTTTGCGCCGTACTCTCCTGGTCTTTTTTCACACAATTTCAATTGTTCAGGCACCGGTTGCGGTTTCCAGGGCGGCGTTGTTAAGCTATGCCCTGCTTCCTCTGGATCATAAACAGGCTTATTCATTGGGCGTGTTCGCAAGGTCCCGTTAAGTTCTTGTATTATTCGATCGTGGGTAATGTCGACATATTCTTGCATTGTCTCTGCGCCAGCACCTCTTCGACCATGCCGAACTGCGGCTATAATCGTCGTCCCGACACCCAAAAAAGGATCGAGCACCCAGTCATCTTCATTGGACATCGAAAGGACTAATCTCTCAATCAATTCGACGGGAAATTGACAGGGGTGTGCTGTCTTCTCAACATGATTACACTTTACATTCGGAATAACCCAGATATCCCCCGGGTTCTTCCCCAGAGGATTGCACGAATAAAGACCTGCCTTTGGGCCTTTGAAATATTTTTTCCCAGGATATTTCTGGGGAACCCTGACGGGATCAAGATTGAAAACATAGTCTTTGGATTTGGTGAACCATATTATCGTTTCATATCTACCTGAGAATCTTCTGGTGCAGTGGAGCCCATGTTCGAAATGCCAGATAATACGGTTGCGCATTTTTAGGCCAAGATCATTAAAAATAGGATACAGAACTGTGTCAAGCGGAATAATGGAACCATTGTCAACATAGTTTCCTACCTGCCAGCAAATGCTGCCATGCTTTGAAAGCGCCCTGACACATTCTTGGATCACCAATGCTTGCTGCTCTATATATCGACTTAACTTCAGTTTTGTCTCGTATTCTTTACCAATGTTGTAAGGGGGCGATGTAACTACAAGTTGAAGCGATCCATCAGGAATTTCTTTCAGCAAATCCAGACAGTCTCCTGGATACACTACAATTTGCTCAGAGGGCTTGAAGCTATTGGATATTTTGATCTTTTTGAACATATAAATAGACTACGATTAAACTGACTAAAAGTCAACGGTCTTTTAAGTGGTTCATTTTACAAAGAAACCAAACTACAAGTATACTTACATAATATCAATATATCAATCGACAAGTAGATTTGAATAACAGGCGCAAGTATGCCCCGATAATATTCCTTCCCCAACTTATGGGAATAAGGTTTTGTCATGGTAATACTCTCTGCGTTCTCAGCCTATCTGATATTAGCCCAGCAGGCGGAAAACAGCTGCGCCGCCGCATGGTAACAGATATAGATTGCCTGTTACCGAACAACTATCTATAATATCACATTGGAATGATAAAGCAGAGATTAAAAAAGGTAACGATCGGAGTTCTCTCCGGTGGAAATTCAACGGAAAGGGAGATCTCGTGTCGCTCGGGCAGCGCTGTCCTTGCGGCGCTGCAAGCGAGTGGATATTGTGCTCGTGCTATCAAGATCACATCTTCCGACGACCTTGTTCCCGGGTTGCGGGGGATAGAAATAGCATTTATCGCTCTCCATGGAGGTAATGGTGAAAACGGAGTGATACAGGGACTGCTTGATGCCATGGTTATTCCGTACACAGGTTCGTCAGCACAGGCAAATGCGCTGGCAATCGATAAAGTACGGGCAAAGGCGATCTTCCATGCAGCCGGGATTCCTACCCCGCGTTATTGCGTTTATTCCAACGGCGATCTCGCGGGTTGGGGTGAAGAGATAACAGCTGAGTTAAATCTGCCTATTGTTCTTAAGCCTCATGATCAAGGGTCGAGTATCGGGGTGAAACTCGTGGAGACGGTAGAAGAAATCAGGATCGCTGCAACTGATATTCGGCACAAGTTCGGATCGCTTTTTGCAGAAGAACAAATCATTGGGCGTGAGCTTACCGTCGGCATATTATCCCTTAAAGGTAAAGATACCGCGCTTCCAGTACTGGAAATCGATCCGCAGAACAGATTCTACAGTTATGACGCTAAGTATGTCCCGGGCAAGGCAGAGTTTCTTCTCCCTGCGCCGCTGCCGTGTCCTCTTACCGAATACGTACAACAAGTAAGCTTAAAAGCTCACACCATCCTTGGATGCTCGGGCTTCTCCCGCGTCGATCTGCGCCTCGCTGAAGATGGAACACCCTATGTCCTCGAAGTCAATACCATCCCTGGCATGACTCGTCGCAGCAACCTACCACAAGCAGCGCTGGCGGCAGGTATCGGTTATACGCAGTTGGTGGAAATAATGTTGGCAACGGCAATTTCGTCATAAGACTCTTGGAGTATGGCATTCGGCAATGATTGTCTGCTTGTAATTACTCAGGTCGTCAGATTCACGGCTCAAGAGGTTGGGAGGTTCACGGTTCAGAAAGAGTTCAAAGAAAAAGTCTTGAACACGAATTACACAAATATACGAATAACACAAATTTTAAATTACATTTTTTTATTGTTTCGTATTTCGATATTCGACATTCGGATTTGCACTCCGTGGGCACGGCATGCCGTGCCCGTTAAACAAACGAGATTGCTTCGCGGACTCGCAATGACAGACTCTGGCTCTGAACTACGA
>CAYSQQ010000002.1:0-3500 GCA_964433275.1 uncultured Thermotogae bacterium | reverse complement strand
ACAAACGAGATTGCTTCGCGGACTCGCAATGACAGACTCTGGCTCTGAACTACGAACTATGAACTACGAACTCTTTCCGAACCGTGAACTCCGGAACTTTGAACTTAAGTGGTTAATTTGCAGCGCAGATTATTGCAAACGGGCGGCCATTTGAATATAGTTAGTAAATATGGAACTTAGTCCGAATGAAAAGTTTCCTGTTACATGTCGGCTAAAGAGACGGAATGATTTTAAGCGCGTCTACGAACAAGGGGTTTTTATGCGGGGACGTGCGTTCGATATTCACCTGCTTGCGCGCGCAACAGAGAGCCTACCGCGTATTGGGATATCTCTCTCTTCAAAGTGGGGCGGGGCGGTCGTCCGTAATCGGATGAAACGGTTGATCCGTGAGGCATTTCGCCGTGACAAAGAGTTTTTTGCCAGCTATGATATCATAGTACACCCGACCCGGCGTTGTAAGAAGTTCTCCGCTGCCGAGATACAACAGGTACTGCGAGATGATTTTTCATTAGCAACAAACGCAATTTCACAGCAGAGAGACGACCATTATAGAGAGTAACGATAGGGCTGGTGGCTAAACAATTAAAATAGGGGTATCCACTTGACTTTAGGTTGTCCAAATTTTGCGGTAATGGGGCCGCAAATCCGTGCTGTTGGAGACGATTTTCCACCAAGGAGGACACTCTTTGGACATGAAAGGTGTGCATTCATCCCACTACCCAAGCGAACAGGTTCTACCAGGTGGAAAACATATGCCGGCCATATAAGCGGCAAATAAGTGCGCACCATGGTTAAAAGCGAGTTATTCCGATCAATATACATGCGGCCTGTTCCAATTGATCTATCTGTCACCATAATAAAGGAGGCGGTTCCTCAATGACAGATAGAGTAATTACATTTAGGTTGAGGAACCAGATAAATAATGCAGAATAGCGACCGAATTTTGCTTACCAGAGAAGGGTATGAATTGATGAAACAGGAAATGGAAGACGTCAAGAAGATCCTTTATGAGGAGATCCCGGAAAAACTGAAAGTAGCAAAACTCCACGGGGGAGAACAGCGTGAAAATAAGGAATATATCTATCTCCAAAGCGAACAGGATTACTATGTGCGAGAGTTGAAACGGCTGACTTCCCTGTTGGACCAAGCCGAGATTATCTCTGATGATGAAATATCACAAGAAAAGATCGGTATCGGAGCACGAATCGTACTCCAGGATTCGTCGATCAAAGAGAGTGGTAATTTTACTCTCGTAAGTTCTGCCGAAGTCGATCTGGAACGGGGAAAGATTTCGGTCGATTCCCCGGTCGGAAGCGCTCTCCTCGGTAAAAGAGAAGGAGATACGATCACCATAAACGCGCCTTCGAGGAAGGTTCGCTTTAAAGTATTGAGTATCCACCGTCAATGACAATAGATCCATTGATCGAAAATAGAAGAAAAAAATTAGACCAGTGGCGCTGTCACGGTATAAATCCATATCCACTACGATGTAAGAGAACGGCTTCCATTGAGCAAATTTATGCGTGCTATGCCTCATCGGCATCTGTTGAAGAGAGCAAAGAGAAGACGGATATTGCCGGACGGATTATCGCAATGCGCCATATGGGCAAAGCCTGTTTTCTCGATATAGTCGATGGCAGCGGCAAATTGCAAGTATATGCCACCAAAACTGATTTGGGAGAAGAAGAGTATCAACTCTTGCTTGAGTTGGATATCGGTGATTTTATCGGAGTAAGCGGGTTTATATTCCGCACACGGCGCGGCGAATTGTCGATCAAGGCAAAAGAATTCACTCTGGTGGCTAAAGCGCTGCGACCTCTTCCGGAGAAGTGGCATGGCCTGCAAAATATCGAGATGAGATATCGCCATCGGGCGCTTGACTTGATAGCCAATGAGGAAGTGCGAAAGAGATTCATTCTCCGCTCGGAGTTTATCCGCGTAATTCGGCAGTACTTGCATGAAAAGAGTTTCATTGAAGTAGAGACACCGATTATGCAACTATTATACGGCGGCGCAGCGGCGCGACCGTTCATTACGCATCATAATGCCCTCAATATCGCTCTCTATCTGCGTATTGCCAAAGAACTGTACTTGAAGCGATTGATAATCGGGGGATTGGAGCGCGTATATGAATTGGGCAAAGACTTTCGTAATGAAGGGATCTCCACCAAGCATAATCCGGAGTTCACCATGTTGGAAGTTTACGAGGCCTACTCCGATTACGAAGGGATGATGGCGCTTATCGAAGATCTGGTGGCCCACAGCCTCCGCGCGACTATCGGCGCAACGCGCATCACTTATCAAGGAGAAGAGATCGATTTCACTCCTCCGTGGAGACGTGTGAAAATAGAAGAGATCATTGAGCAAGTCGTCGGTTTCACAGTAACAGGACGTGATGCGGCGGAAATTCATGGTGATGCAGAAACCAGAGGAATAGAGGCGCCGCTTCTCTCGCGCGGAAAATTAATCGAGTTTCTGTTCGACGAGTATGTAGAAGCGAAGTTGATCGATCCGACGATCGTCAAAGATTATCCGATCGATATATCCCCCCTGGCTAAGGAGAAACCAGAGGAAAAGGGAATCGCGGAGCGCTTTGAGCTCTTTGTCGGCGGCATGGAGATCGCCAATGCGTTTACTGAGCTCAATGATCCGATCGAGCAACGGACCCGTTTTCTACAACAACAAGCGCAGAGAACGGCAGGCGACGATGAAGCACCACCGATCGATGACGATTTTTTACTAGCGCTTGAATATGGAATGCCCCCTACCGGCGGAATTGGAATTGGAATCGATCGATTGGTGATGATAATCACTGATGCACCGTCGATCAGAGATGTAATTCTCTTCCCTACGTTGAAACATAAAACAAGGACGTAGGATGGTGAAGAGAATAGCAGCCAAAGCAGACGAATGGGCACACCGGATAGGAAAACGGATGCAGCAGTGGGATATTTCTATGTTAGAGGCGATCAGCGAAAACCCGATCTTGCGCCGATTGCCATTTATGTGGATCGTTCTGACCTGTCTGGGAGACGGCTACATCTGGGCGATTATATCGGTAGCGCTGCTTTTATTCGGCCGACCGATAGATCAAATATACGTCTCGATCGGACTGAGCGTAACAGCGGTAAATATAGTGATCTTTCGCTCCCTTAAGGTGCTCTTTAGGCGAGCGAGACCTGTATATGTGACGATAAGTTTGCGCGCGCTATCAATCGATAAGTTCTCATTTCCTTCAGGTCATGCCTGTGCGGCATTCGGGCTTGCCTTTATCTTCTCCTCTTTCTACCCGTTGTTTATCGTCCAGGTAACGGTATATACAGTTGCCATGCTGATCGGCTTGTCACGGATCTATGTCAAGGAACACTATCCGAGCGACGTGATCTTCGGTGCATTATTGGGACCGGTGATCAGTGTTTTTTTCCTCCCCGTCTCAATGAGGGTCTTTATGTAAAGTAACTATCAAGGTTGAATGGTGAATGGTGAAGAGGTAAGAGGTG
>CAYSQQ010000001.1:24940-29686 GCA_964433275.1 uncultured Thermotogae bacterium | reverse complement strand
GTAGGTGTTCATAGCGAGCATTATAACACACTATTGGGTAGTCGTCAAGTCAACTGTTGTGTCTCCTCTATCCGAACACTACACTATAGTATATAGGATAATTCTCTTCTGCACACAGAACCGTTGTCGTTGTTTGCTTTGCTTCTTATCACCTTCTCTTCTGACACTTGTCCTCGCTGTCGCATCTTCTCGCAGCGCGCAATTTAGCGCTGCGGGCACGCGGGTTATCCGCTGTTTCCGCCGGAGAAGGAATGATCGGCCGCAAGGTTAAAATCTTTGCTGATCGTTGTTTATTGCACAGGCAGACAGGAAGTTCCGGCGGACAGCTGCATGGTCGTTCCTTGTGGCGAAAGAATCTCTTGACGATGCGGTCTTCCAGGGAATGAAAACTGATCACGGCTAAGACTCCTCCCGGCCGCAATTTGGCAAAGGCAGCTGTCAGACCAACGTGAAGATTATCCAACTCCTCGTTGACCGCGATACGCAGCGCCTGAAAAGTCTTCGTTGCGGGATGAATTCGTCGGGAATGAAACCGCCGTGGGATCGCTCGCGTTACCAATTTGGCAAACTGCCCGCTTCGCTCGATCAGAGCCTCCTTCCGTGTACTGACGATCGCCTTGGCAATCCGCGCCGCGAATCTCTCCTCGCCGTATCGTCTGATCAAATCAGTCAATTCCTTTTCTGAATATCGATTGACGATCTCCTGCGCGCTCTGAGAACAGGACCGATCCATCCTCATATCGAGCGGTCCATCGCGACAAAAGCTGAATCCACGACCGGGATTGTCGAGCTGATAGGAGGAGAGACCAAGATCCAAGATAATGCCGTCGACAAAGTCGATTCCCAAGTGGTAAAGATGGTCGTCGATATGGCGATAATTTCCATGAACAAGGTGAACTCTCTCCCTGAAAGGCGCCAGACGATCGGCAGCGATTGTCAATGCTTCCTTGTCGAGGTCGATCCCCACCACGGTAATCGCTTGCTGGACAGCGAACAATGCCGCGCTATGGCCGCCCAATCCAATCGTGCCGTCGACGTAGATTGCTCCTGATCGCGGCGCAATAAGAGCTACTGTCTCGTTTTGCAATACAGGGATATGTTGTGTTGCTCCCGCAGAAAATGATAATTGCAAATCGCAGGAGGTCTGTTCTACGTCTTCGAAGCGCTTATTTCCATTTTTCATTGAGCAATAGTCTTTATCCGGCGGTTCAACCAACGAGTCGTTTTAACCGCGTCAAATTAGGAATGAATGCCTGCTGAGTTTTAGCGCTGATCAGCGCGCTGGATTCCTGAAGATCACGGCGAAAGAGCAGCGAAAGAACGACTCTGATCGCAGCTGTAATCTCCTCAAGCAGAGGAAGGTCTTCCATTTTATAAAGCGGAATCAACGGTCCGCCATGGCGGCGCAGTTCAGTGATAAAATTAGCGATCTTAGGATCATCAGCGATAGCGATCAACGGAGTAGCGCAAAGAGCGGCAAACTCCAGCGGATGAAGCCGTGACGAGATGACCACACCGGCATGTGCGATCACTGATAACGCTTCAGCCGGCTCTGTCGTTATAATAAGACGTTGCGGCGCGGTAAGACGCGCTGCAATATCACCGGCCAGCGCGCGGTCTTGCGCAGGAAAGAAGGGAAGAAGAATCGTCTCTCCTCCATGATCGCGACAAAATTCATCTGCAATACCGACCAGAAGCTCGATAAACTGCGGCCGTACGCAAGCGGGCGGCTCAGCTGCCGCAAGGACGATATCTTTACCAGGTGTCATTTCCGCCTGAACTGCCTGATGGTCTCCCAGAAAGATAAGGTCTCCCTCCCATCTCCCTGCCAGCTTGAGTTGTGCGGCAAGCGCGATGCTCGCCTCGTCCCGGCAACCGATTGGAGCAGCATAGCGTAAGACAATACCGGTCAACATACGTGATAACAGACCGTTGATTGGTCCCAGCCCTTGTCCGAGCAGGAGGACCGGTCGCCGCAGGAATCGCCCGAGCAGGATGATGGCGAGATAATAGAGCAATGATTGTGTACTTGTCTTGTTCTGCAACAACCCGCCACCACCGAAGATACAACCGCGACAGCGACCCATCGCTTTGATAACAGCGATCGGGTTCCAACGATCGACGGCGGTAACTTCCAATTCAGTCGCTGTCTGCTCAGGATATGCAGAGAGTACGATCAGTTGTGCATCAAGGTTGTTTTTTAGTTTGGCGACAAGCGCCTGCAGTATCGCTTCATCGCCTAAGTTCCCGAAACCATAGTAACCGATAATCAACACTGCCGGCCGAGAATCGAGAACGCGGTTCGCCATTTTACTCCTCTTTCTATATTAACCACAACCAAGCAGGGCAAGAGCGCAAGGACGAGGGGCGACTTGCCATGCACTACGCTTTTTATAGGCCTATTGCCCTGCTGGCGCCACCATCAGACTCCTCTGCCTGTTGCATTTCTCAACCCAGAACTCATAACTTGTCAGCACCTATTATCACTGATCAGTCGGCTGTGATACGATAGTCGTCCCCTGCGAAGTGTCTTTCAATATGATCCCGAGTTGAGCGAGATCTTGGCGGATTTTGTCCCCCAGCGCAAAATCCTTCTTCGCACGTAATCGTTGGCGAAGATCGATGAGGAGACGCAGTAATTCGTCCTCACGACTGATTTCTATTCGCGCTTGTCGTTGGAAAAGACCGAGTGGAAGGCCGAGATAACGGATCAACACGGTCACATCCTTCAGTGCGTGCCGGTCACCGTCGGTCGCTCGAGTGCGGAAACGATTCGCTTCTTTCACAATCTCCTGAACTGCGGCGATAGCAGCGACAGAGCCAAAGTCATTATCCAGCGCTGCGATGTACTGTTGCTTCAGTTGCGATAATCGTTGCCGAAAATCGTCTTTGTAAGAATTGGTACGATCAGATTTATCTGGCTTCCGATCTTGCTTTACAACGTGTGATGAGGTGAATTCAGCTTCGATATCATCAAGCAGATTATTCACCCGCCAAACAGCTTTCTTAGCCTCTTCTAAGGCTCCTTCGCTATAATCGAGTGGTTTACGATAATGGCGCGTGAGATAGAAGTAGCGGATCGTCTCAGCGGTGAATTTCTCCAACACTTGATGCGCATAGACGAAGTTTCCCTGTGATTTGTGCATCTCTGCCCCCTTGGTAGTGAGCATCCCGTTATGGAGCCAGAAACGGGCGAAGGTTTTCCCTGTCACTGCCTCTGCTTGGATAATCTCATTCTCATGATGAGGAAAGATCAGATCGTTACCGCCGGCGTGGATATCGATTGTCTCGCCGAGAATTTTTTGGGCCATGACAACACATTCAGAATGCCAGCCCGGTCGTCCGGCGCCCCATGGACTATCCCATTTCGGTTCGCCTGCTTTTGACGCCTTCCACAGAGTGAAATCAGCTGGATTTTCCTTCTTCTCGTTTACCGCAATCCGCACTCCTTGCTGGAGATCTTCTACAGAGCGCCGGGAAAGCTTGCCATATTGAGCGAACTTTGTGACGCGGAAATAGACGTTACCGCCTTGCTCATAGGCATATCCTTTATCGAGTAATGTGGCGATGAACTGTATCATTTCTGCAATATAATCGGTGGCCCGCGGGTTGTGGTCGGCAGGAGAAAGATCGAGCGCCGAGAGTAACTTAAAGTAGGCGTCGGTATACTTGGCAGCTATTTCAACGGTATCCTGCTTTTCAGCAGCGGCACGATTGATGATCTTATCGTCGATATCGGTGATGTTCTGAACATAGATGACCTTCCAACCTTTGAATATCTCCATATAGTGACGGAGGGTATTGTACACAATGAGCGGTCGCAAGTTACCGATATGCAAATAATCATAGACAGTAGGCCCGCAGACGTACATCTTGACTGTATTACCATCCTGCGGCTGAAACGGCTCAACCTTGTGTGTTAAGGTGTTGTATAGTTTAAGCATCTCCTCGCCTCCTGCGGCTATTATAATCTGTGAATCGGCCAATATCACATTTTCATGTCATTGCGCAGCAAGACGGGCAACCATAAGGGATTGCCTCTCCGGTTGGTGACCCCGCGTACCTGATAGATCCATTACCAATATGAAACGTCGAAGAGCTGATTTTATCCCTATTATGCGACAAAGCCGCCGCAATCTCAGCGAGATATTGCTCGTTTGCCTCAAAACAAGTATTGCGGCTGGTGCGCCATCGCCTGCCGATCGGCTGACCAGCCGGCTTGCACTGATCAAGCATCAAATTCAGCGCTCCACTGTTATACGTCAACTACGCATTGGGCGATGAATTTATCTCCTTCCCTGCTCACGTGCAATCCGCAGTAAGTCACTGCTTTAACCTCTAATCGAGGATGATGTCGCGCCTGATCGAACCTTTCCCCACTCACTTTTCCTGTCAACACAAATAGATCATCGTGATCATCGATCTCGACTCGAAAGGAAGAAAAATAAAGACCGGTTATATCTTTTTGCGCCAGCAGCTCACTTAACCACTCAACAAATAATAAATCAATACTGTTCGCCTGACATCTTATGTCGAGACTCGCTTGGGGAAGTATTGCTTCAATATCGAGCATCAGCACAAACATTGCCCGCGCTCCCTGGATAAACGCTTCTGCAAGCGTCTCTCCTATCCCGCGTAAACAGATATCTGCTGTATGATCAATATATTCGTACCAGCTACTGCCAGATTTCGCCATGGAAGATAACTCCTTACTACTCAGGTTGTCAGGTTCACGGTTCAAGGTTC
>CAYSQQ010000001.1:18374-24840 GCA_964433275.1 uncultured Thermotogae bacterium | reverse complement strand
GCCATGGAAGATAACTCCTTACTACTCAGGTTGTCAGGTTCACGGTTCAAGGTTCAAGGTTCAGAGGTCCAAGGTTCCGAACCCAACGAACTCCATGAACTCTACGAACCCTACGAACTCTTAACTTCCTAACCGTGAACATTGAACCGTGAACCTATTTTGAACCGTGAACCTATTTTGAACCGTGAACCTATTTTGAACCGCGAACCTATTTTAAACCGTAAACCCCGGAACGAAGATTATTCCACATTGGGATGCATGTCAACTATCATTGCCGGTGACGATAGTTGTTATACAATCATAATCATGTTATACTTCTGCATGAAATCAGATAAACGAGTTTTAGCATTCTACGCGGTTTTTGGGAGGATTGGAGTATGGAAAATACGCGCAGCATCTGTTTGGTCGGACATTCCAGTACGGGAAAATCTACTTTAGCAGCAATGATGCTTGCTAAGAGCGGAATTACCACACAAGTCTCTTTTGATTCATCGAAAGAGGAAAAGAAAAAAGGTTATTCCATCGATTTAGGGATCGGCTCGTTTCAATGGAAGGACGCGCCGCTTACTATCCTGGATACACCAGGAGGAGCAGAATTCATCGAAGAGGTATACAAGGGCGTAACCGTTGCTGATCTCAACCTGCTCGTCATCCATGCAGAAAAAGGGATAGAAGTTGTAACGGAACGGGCATGGGAGGTAATCTCTGAATCGTCGCTGCCAATGATCGTATTTATCAATCAACTGGATAGAGAAAACGCTGATTTTGATAAGGTTCTATCTTCGCTGCAAGAAGAATTCACGCGAAAATTCGTTGCTCTACAACTCCCGATCATCGAAGCAGGAAAATTCATCGGTCTTTTCGATCTACTGACCAATAAAGCTCTCTATTTTAACGACAGCGCAAAGAAAGATGTGCCGGATTTTCTGCAGGAGAAAGCAAGCGAATGGCGTGAAATAATGTTGGATGAAATATGCTCACTTAATGATGATCTGATGATGAAGTTTCTGGAAGGAGAAGAGATCAGCCCACAAGAGCTTTACCGAACACTTAAACAGGGAATCGCTGCTGGTGAATTGACAGCGGTGCTGTGCGGTTCGGTCGCGGCTGATAATGGAATAGATCTGTTGATGGATACTCTTCTCATGCTAACTCCGGCAGTTGCTTCTTCTGCCGGCGATGACTGCGCCGGCCTTGTTTTCGATGTAACCGCTGATCCATATTTAGGGCCATTGCGCTATCTAAAGCTTCTTAGTGGTTCTATATCGCCGGGGACGAGCTACTTTAATCTTCGTACCGGGAAAAAAGAGACGTTGCAGGATATCTACTCGTTCAACGGAACAAAAGAAGAAAAGGCAACGAGCGCCAGCGCAGGAGAGATAGTAGCATTGGGAAAACTGGAATCACTAGATCTCTTTACCACTATTGCGGCCAAGAGTGATTATGCGCCTGTTGCTACCCCTTCTTTCCCCAAACCAGGTTATGCGCGAACAGTTATTCCAAAGAGCCAAGCTGATGTGGAGAAGATGAGCATGGCGATAAAAGAGCTTGTCAATACCAAAACAACGCTTAAATTCGAGCGTGATCCGGTTACCCAAGAAAATATTCTATTGGGAATGGGAGATATTCATCTTGACGTCTTTATTACACGCCTTAAGAATCGCTATAATGTCTCCCTTGATATTGCGCGTCCCCGTATTTCATATAAAGAGACGATTCAGAAGAAGACCACGGCGCAGTATCGTCATAAAAAACAGAGCGGTGGTCGCGGACAGTTTGGGGAAGTTTCGTTGAGAATTGAACCTCTATCGCACAATAAAGGGTTCCAATTTATCAATGCTATCAAAGGAGCATCGATCCCAGGACAGTACATCCCCGGCGTAGAAAAGGGAGTCATCGAAGCGATGGGACAGGGGGTCTTAGCTAAATTCCCAGTAGTCGATGTTGCGGTAACTGTATATGACGGTAAATTCCATCCTGTTGACTCTTCGGAACTGGCATTCAAACTTGCGGCGAGTCACGCATTTAAACTGGCCATGGAACAAGCTCAATCTGTAATATTAGAGCCAACAGTGAATTTGGCTGTGCGAACGCCTGAGATATACACCGGCGATATTATCAGTGATTTGAACGGGCGGCGGGGAAAGATTCTCGGAATGGAACCACTGGGTAAAACAACCACGATCAATGCAAAGGTTCCGCTTGCCGAACTACAGACTTATTCTCCTGATCTCAAATCTCTTACCCAAGGACGAGCGACGTTCCAGACAACACCGGGTGAGTATCAGAGTGTTCCCGCTAACCTACAGCAAGAGATCATAAACCAAAGAAAAGAGGAATGAACGTCTCTCACTATATGCAGCGCGAAGTGATCACTGTCTCCGTTGATACGCCGATCAATAAAGCCAAGGCGATCATGGACGAGCACAATTTCGGGTTGGTCTTCGTCATCGATAAAGATACCGCCTTTACCGGGTTTGTCTCGCAGGGAATGTTCAAAGAGATAGAGGACTGGGAGACCCCGGTGGAGAAACTGGCAATGCCGGCTCGGTTTACAATCGCCCCCACGGAAACGATTGAGAAAGCGGCGTGGATTATGCACGCCAATCGACTCGTTCTGCTCCCTGTAGTGGAAGACCAGCGACTGGTGGGAATTCTGCCCCAACTCAATGTGCTGGCGGCGCTTGTCAATATGGCGGGAATCGGTCTGGGCAGTATGCGGATCGCGCTCAAAATCCGTCCGGAGACTGACGATCTCTACCGGGCGCTGCAGGTCCTCGACCAGTTTCAAGGCAAGGTGATCAGCGTATTACGCGAGGGAGCGGCGAATGAACAATACGAAGAGGTGATCGTCAGGGTGCAAAAGATAGAGGATAAAGAAGCGCTGCAAACGAAATTGGAAACGATACTACGTGAAAGTCGAGAATCAGACAGTTGTAAGTCGGAAGGGGAGCGTCCAGATAGTCAATGACCGCCAATGCGTGATACACAGTAAGTCAGTCGCCCTTACCATCTCGCAATGATATATCTTTGTGCCTCATGACTGCTTTACTTTCGATGCATAACTCCTGTCTACCGCCTCTCGGAGCACCTCTCTGATCTTACCAGCATTGCTCGCTTGCGCGACCAGCTTCTTTAAAGACTCTAAATACCTTGCCAGTTCCGCTGAACAGAGTCTGGTGTTCATCTTGGCGATAAATATCTGTTCATGTTGGGTAGCCTCAGTCCCTTCCTCTGCCGTCAGAATATCCTCACAGAGTTTTTCATCTTCGCCAGAGCGGGTAATACTGATCGGAATATCCTTATCCGGCTCATATCCGGACAGCCTGATCATCGCACGCGCCAGTTCCAGGATGTTCACCGGTTCCCCCATATCCAGGACGAAGATCTCTCCTCCTTCACTCATTGCTCCTGCCTGCAAGACCAAAAGGACAGCTTCAGCCGGCATCATAAAATAGCGCGTCATCCGGGAATCGGTCACTGTAACTGGGCCGCGTCTCTTAATCTGCGCTTCAAAGATGGGGATCACGCTCCCACGGCTTCCCAAAACATTCCCGAATCTCACCGCTGAAAACCTGGTCACCTGTTGCTGGTTTAGGTCTTGAACGACCAGTTCCGCGACCCGTTTTGACATCCCCATTATGCCGACCGGATTGACTGCTTTATCAGTAGAGATTAGGATGAATCTCTTTACCTTGGCATTGATTGAGGCCTCTCCCAGGACTTTTGTGCCCAAGATATTATTCTGCACTGCTTCATCAGGATGATCCTTCATCATCCGCACATGTTTGTACGCCGCAGCATGGAAGACGATCTCTAACTTATGTTGGATAAATAGCCGCTCCATCTTTCGCTTGTCCTTTATATCCCCCAATACGGCAGTACTCTTCGTCGCGGGGAATTTCTCGGCAATCTCCCGCTCGATCGTAAAAAGTCCTGTCTCCTCATGGTCTAACATAATGAGCTTCCGAGGCTGGAACTTGATGATCTGACGACAGAGTTCCGAGCCGATCGAACCGGCTGCGCCGGTCACTAGAACCGCCTTGCCTTCTAAGTAGCCCTCGATCGCTTGGGTGTTGATCCTAACCGGCTCTCTCCCCAGCAGGTCTGCTAACTGAACCTCCCGCACATCGGCTAACCCCACGCTGCCAGAAAGAATCTCGCTGATGTCAGGGAGAATCTTCAGCGTCTTTACCTTAGCCTCCCTACCCAGTTTAACCGTCTCCTTGATGATCTGAGAGGAGCCGGAAGGAATGGCGATCAGCAGTTCTTCAACGTCATATCCCGCTACAAGTCGAGGGATATCCTCTCTTGTGCCCAGCACTTTGACTCCCTGGATAAAGGTCCCTCGCTTGGCTGGATCATCATCAACAAACCCCACTGGCAGACAATTGGTATGCCCCGATTTTAGGATGCTTCGCACCAATTGTTCCCCAGCATCTCCGGCCCCGACGATCAAAGTCCTTCTGCTTCCAACAGGAATTCCTTTGACAAACTGTAGATAGACTCGCTTGGCGACGCGAAATCCTCCAATCAGAGTGACTGTCAAAAAGAAATCAATAAACAGAACCGATCTCGGAAAGCCGATAAGCGGCGGAACAGCTCTCAGGATGAACAAGGCCGTCCCCAGAAGTAAAGAGCTATAGAAACTTCCTTTAAAGACTGCCATCAGTTCGCGAAGACTTACGTAAGACCAACTGATATGATAAAGCCGCTGAAGATAGAAGATGGGGACCTTTAACGCCAGCGAGACCAAGATTATGATCCAGAGGTTCTCTATATGCCTGGAAGGTATCTGTCCTTCAAACCTTATCAGAAAGGCCGTCCACATGGAGAGAGCAAGCAAGAGAATATCGATTATTAAGAAGAACAATGCCCTCCTGCGGTTTGTCCTGACGCGCAACTTGGTTAAAAGGTCTTTGGGCGGCATCGATTCCTCGTTTAATTTTATTACTGTTTGACCGCAAATGGACTAAGGGTTCATAAAGTAGAGCGCATAGGATACGAGATCATGATATCTGTGTTCCATTTACCTCTTCCCCTCACGTTCTTGCGTTGCATTTCTTAACTCACAACCCAACACCTAAAACTTAACACCTTCTCGGACCTAAAACAATAACTCCTGCGTTACGCAGTGATACTAAGTCGGACTCCTTGACTCTTACCCGCACTTTTACACCTTCGTTCTCGTAGCGTTGACTGAGCACGCGTCCTGTGCTATACATCTGCTCCAGCTCCCCCAAGCAGCGGAAAGGAAAGAGAAGATTCATTGCTCTTTCTCCTTTGGCTAATAACAAAGCGATCTTAGTTTGCAGAGACTCAAGATTAATCCTCTGCGCAGCAGAGATCGAAACTGCATCAGCAAATAATGATGAACATGGCAGTGAATTTGGAGGCAGAAGGTCGATCTTGTTAATCACCGTAATTATCGGCGGTCTTTTCTCCCCATCAGTGAATATCTCTTCATCGAGTATCTTCATAACGGCGGCGTGTTGGTCTGCACAAGAGGGATTCGCTCCATCGAGAATATGGAGCAGTAGATCAGTGCTGCGCACTGCTTCCAGTGTCGCGGCAAATGCAGGGATCAGGCTGTGCGGCAGATCACGGATAAATCCTACCGTGTCGATAAAGAGTACTGGCCGTCCATCAGTCAAAACAGCCCGCCGCACCATCGTCTCTAAAGTGGCAAAGAGTTTGTCCTCCACGAGACTCTGTTCATTACATAGTATATTCAATAAGGTTGATTTTCCGCTGTTGGTATACCCGACGAGTGTAATTTTTGGAAGAGTGGAACTGCTGCGTAACCTGCTGCGCAGTTTCCTCTCTTGTTTGACTTTGAGCAGCTTCTGCTTGATCAGATAAAGACGATCGGCGATTTTCTGGCGGTCTGTTTCCAGCTTCGTTTCGCCGGGGCCACGCGTCCCTACTCCTCCGCCTAATCTGGTCAGTGCTTTTCCCCATCCCCGCAACCGCGTACGCAAATACTCCAATTGGGCTAACTCCACTTGTAATTGTGCCTCTTTAGTCGTTGCTCGCTGGGCAAAGATATCCATGATCAACTGTGGGCGGTCAATGATCTTTACACCTATTTTCTCTTCCAAATTGCGCGCTTGGGCCGGAGAGAGTGGATCGTTAAAAATGATGACATCAGCATTGACAGTCGCAGCAGCAGTTTTTATTTCCCCTGCTTTGCCGCGACCGATAAAAAAGGAAGGGTCAATACGATCTCGTTGCTGGGTTATAACAGCAAGGGTCGGTATGCCGGCTGTCTCGGCCAGCGCCTCCAATTCGAGCAGCGTTTCGTGGCGGTCCCTTTCTGTGCAGCGAGGAGTATAAAGGCCGACAAGGATTGCTCGTTCAACTCCATAGATTCGCGCCCGTTTGCCTAGATAGTCTTCCCCCAATCGCTGCTCACCCAACTGTTCTTTTTGATCGGCAAACTTTTTATCTTCTTTCAATTTGTGCC
>CAYSQQ010000001.1:0-18274 GCA_964433275.1 uncultured Thermotogae bacterium | reverse complement strand
TCACCCAACTGTTCTTTTTGATCGGCAAACTTTTTATCTTCTTTCAATTTGTGCCCCCAGGGCCGTGAGTTTATTCACAATATCAGCATATCCACGATCAATATGACCTGCATTTTCAATCTGTGTCTCTCCCTCAGCGGCTAATCCGGCAAGAATCAGAGCAGCCCCGGCGCGAATATCCGTTGCTCTGACTTTTGTTCCGTTAAGATGCTCAACACCAGTAATATTCACTGTTCGACCGATCGTCTGAATATCGGCGCCGAGACGAATAAGTTCAGCAATATAAGTAAACCGGCTTTCAAAGACTGTCTCTTTGACCATGCTCCTGCCACGCGCCAGTGTAAGAAAGGCTGCCATCGGAGCTTGTAAGTCAGTCGGAAAACCAGGATAAGGCATCGTCTTAATGTCGACCGCTGGTGAACGTTCCTCATTGGATGCCGTGATGGACTCGTCTTTTATCTGCAGCTTAACACCGGCTTCCTGGAGCTTAGCGATCAATGCAGCAAGGTGATGAGCAATCGCTCCCTCAACTTCCACAGTACCGCCCGTTATCCCTGCTGCAAGCAAATACGTACCGGCCTCAATCCGATCAGGGATGACTGCATGTTCTGCTCCGGTCAATTCTCTTACTCCCGCCACTCTGATCTCACTATTGCTCAGCTTGATCTGTGCTCCCATCTTTTGCAACATTGCGATGAGATCAAGTATCTCTGGTTCGTCGGCAGGGTTGCTGATACGCGTTTCCCCGACGGCCAGCGTCGCTGCCATGATCAGATCCTCGGTTGCTCCTACTGAGGGGTAGTCGAGATAGATTGACGCTCCCTGCAGACGCTCGGCAGTAGCGTGGATTATTCCCTGTCGTTGCTCTATTTCTGCTCCCATTGCCTGCAATCCTTTCAGATGAAGGTCTACAGGACGGGAGCCGATAGTACATCCACCCGGCAAAGGAACGATCGCTTCGCCCAACCGAGCGAGAAGCGGACCAATGACAAAGAAAGAAGCGCGCATGCGGCGTACTAATTCATACGGAGCTTCCCGCTGTAAGCGGCCTCTGTTTTCAATCCGAAAGGTCCCTCCTCCCAGAGCATCGACTCGCTTGCCCAGCGCCGTTATCATCGCTGTAATCGTTGTTACATCGCTGATCGCCGGTATACGATGGAGAAGGACGGGTTTATCAGTGAGCAGTGATGCTACAAAGGCAGGCAAAGCAGCGTTCTTTGCTCCTTGCACGCTGATCTGGCCTATTAATCGCCGCCTGCCGGTTATGACAAATTTATCCACTTTGCATCAATTCAAGGAATTGCTTGTTGTCTTTGGTCGCTTCCAACTTATTTTTGATAAATTCCATTGCTGCTTGTGGATTTTCCAATTGACCGAGCATCCGACGTAATATCCATATTCGCTGTATCGTCTTTTCATCGAGAAGAAGCTCTTCTTTGCGTGTTCCACTCGGTTCAATATCGATTGCTGGATAGATACGCTTGTTTGCCAACGAGCGATCGAGAACAAGTTCCATATTGCCCGTCCCTTTAAACTCTTCGAATACGATCTGATCCAACCGGCTGCCTGTATCGACGAGGGCGGTGGCAATGATCGTCAGGCTGCCACCTTCTTCGATATTGCGTGCTGCACCGAAAAACTCTTTTGGTTTATACAGCGCTATCGGATCCATACCGCCAGAGAGCAGCTTGCCAGAAGGAGAGACAGAAAGGTTATAAGCACGGGCCAACCGCGTGATCGAATCCATCAATATAACCACGTCGAGTCCCGCCTCCACCAGTCGCTTTGCTTTGTCAGTGATAAGTTCTGCTATTCGCGTATGATGGCGCGGTTCTTGATCAAAAGTGGCGGCAACAACGTCGCCGGTGTTCAATGAACGGCGGAAGTCGGTCACCTCTTCCGGCCGCTCATCAACGAGCAGAACGAGAAGTTTTATTTCAGGATGGTTAGCAGTGATTCCTTTGGCGATATTCTTCAACAGGGTTGTCTTTCCCGCCTTAGGCGGCGAGACGATCAACCCGCGCTGCCCTTTGCCGATCGGGCTGAACAGATCGATGATTCGCGTTGAGATCTCCTCTGGGTCATGTTCGAGGATCAATTGGTGGTCCGGATGAAGCGGAGTTAGTTCATGGAACTCTCGTCGCCCCTGTCCTCTTTTCGCTTCTTGATAGTTGATCTCATTTATCTTCAGGAGGGCGAAGTAACGTTCCTCTTTCTTTGGCGGACGGACCTGTCCACTGATTATGTCACCGTCTCTGAGTCCGAATCGTTTGATCTGCGACGGAGAGACATAAATGTCGTTCTTCCCTGGAAAGCAACTTTTATCACGTAGAAAACCGTATCCGTCCGGAAGAGTTTCCAATACTCCTTCATTCAGATAGAGACTGTTCTTCTCGGCACGCGCCACCATAATAGAACGGACCAAAACGTCTCTGCTCATCTGTTCTTCTACATTGATTCCTGTATTAGTCGCAAGTTCTCTGAGCTTGCTCAATTGTGCTGTCCGAAGTTCTGTTATTTCCATGTTAATTTACCTCAAAGTTTCGCCTCAGAAGGCGATGATATAGATACTGATTAGATATACGATTAAAATCAAGATTGAACTTACCCCGACTCCGAGGATCCGACGCTGCGAGCGGTAGATAATCGCGGCAACAGCGATCGTAGTGAGCACAATACCGAGCGCTCCTATCACCAGCAAGTCCGGCGCTGCTTTCTCTACTGCCGGGAGTATCGCGCTGCGACGAAAGGCCATATCAGCAAAGAATATCGTCGCAATATTGAACATATTGGATCCAAATATATTGCCGATTATCATGTCATACGCGCCGAGTTTGATCGCTCCAATAGCAACGACAAGCTCCGGCAGCGAAGTGACCATCGCGACCATAATTGCGCCGACAAAAGAAGCAGAAAGACCGGTATGCATAGCAATTTCGTTGCTCGCAAAAATAAGGGAAACCCCAGCGCCGCAGATCAAAGCTCCACAAAGTGCGAACCACAACACCGCACGTTGAAAACTCATCTCAACCGGTTTATCCTGCCCTTCTTCTGTTCTCTCTCTACCAGAAATTGCTTGCGGGACAACAGGACGCACCCCTGCCATTACTGCTTGTTTCTTCTCCAGACGGTATAGGAACCACATTCCGCCTGTGTATAGAGAGATGATCACCAATGTGATCGTCCCTACTCTGAAAATTTCACCGCTGGGGCCGATCGTCATTCCAAGCAAGGCAACAGCAGTAAGAAGGATTGCAAGCACCCCGCTTGCGCTGTGATTATTATTCACCTTGAGCAGCAGCGGACCACGTCCCAACAGCAAAAAATCGGCCACGCCGATGATCGCGACATTGAACAGATTGCTCCCTAATGCGTTTCCGATCGCGATCTGCGGCGCATTGATCGCTCCGCCGGTCATTGTGGTGACCAGTTCTGGCAGCGATGTGATCGTAGCGAGGAACATTAGACCGATCCACGTTCCTCCTATATTGCGTTGTTTAGCGATTATATCGCCGAATCCCGCCAATTTATAACCGGCAATAATGACGATGAGCGCAGTTATGCTGAAAATCAGCCAGTAATCTATCACAGCCTGAACTACCTCCTATCGTTATTGGTTAAGCAACTCAATCTTTCTCACCCGCTTAGCATGTCTGCCGCCGTCAAACTGCGCATTTAGCCATACCTTGACAATTCGCTCTGCGAGCGCCGGTCCCAATGTACGCGAGCCAAGGCAAAGGACATTGGCATTGTTATGTTGTACACTCATCTCGGCTGAATAAGTGTCACTGCAGTTGGCGGCTCTAATTCCGCGAGTCTTATTGGCTGTCATTGCCATACCGACACCAGTACCACAAATGAGGATTCCTCGTTCATATCGACCAGAAGCTACAGCTTCAGCCAATCGATGTCCAATATCAGGATAATCAACCGCTTGCGGGGAATCAGTCCCCAAATCAACGATGTCAAGTTCTTTTAACACCGAAGCAAGCAAGGTTCGCTTGAGAGTCAATCCGGCATGATCAGATCCAATCGATAGCTTCATTGTATCTCCCATAAGTGCTGTTGCTGGGGAGGATAGTTGATATTCACAGTCTTCTTTCTTTGATCGTGTAGTAAAGTTATACTTTGGTAAAGAGTGATTTGATGATATCACCGTACATTTTGAAGCGAGCGTCCAGCCCCTGCCAGAAGCCGTGTTTTTCTTCTTTGAGCACGTGCGTCACTCCCGGCAGTTTCACGGTGCGCTTCGTCCATTTTTCTTTAAACGCTAGTTTAGTCAATGCGATTTCAATCCCAAAGTCCAGTTCATTCATATTGTTGCGTGCCTTCTGCCACAGGTTCTTTGCTATAACTCGTTGGCCGGAGAGAGAAGTCAACCGGCCGGTAGAGAAAATTCCGATCGCCATATCTACATTGTCCTTGTTGTATGTGCGGATCAAATTATCGATATGAGCCGTAGTAAGGCCGACCAGGTCGGCATCGAGAAAGAGAAGCGTATCGTTCTGCGTTGCTTTTACCCCTTCGTCCATCGCAACGGCCTTGCCTTTGTTATATGACAACGAGATCACTTTTACAGCAAACTGCCCTGCTTGTTCAGCGGTATTGTCAGTAGACCCATCGTCGACAACGATTATCTCATCTATCAGCGCGGAATCACGCAGGGGTTGGATGACAGCGCCAATCCGTTCTGCTTCGTTATATGCAGGAATAATAGCGGAAATTTTCATCGGTATTATATTACAGCAGAGCTTCGATAGTTCTTTCCGAGCACACTGTGCCTAAACGCCCTTATTTGACTTCCCGGAAATTTGTCAGGGTCTATTTTTTTCAGTTGATGTATCGTTTGGTAAACGAGCCAGAAGCAGGAAATAATAATTTTTTACGATGCTTTTTCTCAATTACTCTCACAGATGACCGTTGCCTGTCTCTGATCCCACCGTGTTTTATAGCCGTTATTAGTTCAAGTTAACCTGCTTAAGTTTTAATGTTCTCTTCATTGCGCTGCCTGCAAGTTTCTCATAATTTTCTGGATGTTAACGCAATACCCTGCATTTAGTATATCCGATAACCAGATTACTCTGGCGGCAGGTTAAATATATTGGATGCTTGGAGTGATGATTTCTTATGAGTAATTACGATTATAATAACACATTAAACGAGCAATGTCAACAAGTAAGTTGTCACACTAAAAACCTGTCTTAAGGTAGGGGGCGGTTACCTCATCTTACACCTCCGCCGGCCGATCGTTTGGACCCTGCAGCAGCTACCTCCAGGGGAGCAGAAAAGAGGGTCGTGAAGTAGTTACCTCCCCTTATTCTTGCATTTTGAACACCTGCCGTATTTGCAGCAGATAGCTTCAGGTGCGGTTCATACGCTTGCATTAGCTTAAAGTGCACCCCCCTTGGGCACGACAGGATAATGTGTCTGGAGGCTTGCATTACGGCGCGTCGGATTTCATTAGACTATGCTGCCAGCGCCTCCAAAGAGCGCCAACAAGTATCCGCTGCATAACTATCGTCGGCATCGATTCCCTCACCGCCGGGGTAAAAAGGGTCTTTCGCGCAAAATGATTAATCATGTTACACTTGCCTCCTGACTGTCTGGCGCAGACAGGCAGGGTTTTGAGGCAAAGATATTCAACGAACAATTTTTCTCTGCTCTCGTCTTTGATCGCTGCAATTACGATCTTTCCCGAACGCTCAGTAATCCGCGTACAGACATCGAGAGTTCATGCATCGTTATCTGCTTACTGAACAGAATATCATCTGCTTCCAAATCTGAAAGAATCTTCTTTACCACCCCATCGGCGCCGATTTCATCACACATTATGTTGATTTTCTTTATCCATAGCGGTAATAATGCTGCATAGCGGTCCAGTGCCTCTATTGCATCGGTCGCCGGACCAAAATGGGCGTACAACAGACGCTTCGGATTCAGCTCCTTGAGTTTTTTCAGACTGGCCAACGCTTTGGGAAGATCGAACCGTGGCGGCGGGGTCGCGGGCAGAAGTTTCTCTTGGCTGGATAATCCAGCGGCATCACCAACAAAAATCGACGCGCTCTTAGTCTCAAAAAAAGCAAGATGATGCGAAGCATGACCAGGAGTAGCAACTGTTTGGATGATAATATCGTCGCCTAAATAGAACTGTTCGTCACCACTGCAAGCGATAATTTGTTCCGGGAGTATGGGAACAGCCGCGCCGTAATATTCGAACATGCCACCTGTAGCTGCCTTTACGCTCTCTACCAGCCTTATCGGATCGATGAGATGGCGTGCTCCCCGATGATGCACTACTATTTTGGCATTCGGATAACGGTGTGCGAGCAGTCCAGCGCCCCCCGCATGATCGAGATGGATATGGGTGACAAAGATATATTCCAAGTCATTGATCCCGATTTCAACCAGTGCGTCCACAATCGTTGTCACTGCGTGTGACGTGCCAGTGTCGATTAACGCCGTTTTCTTTCCCTGCACGACATATACACTGCCATATCGCTCTAATCCGAACAGATTGATATCGATCATCGATATTCGGGAATTCAGTCGTTTGATTTCTGGCATATTCTTTACCTCTTTATGCAATCTCAACGCCACAGAGATTGAAATAATTAATTTTGCCCACTATGTTTTGCGTCACTGCGCCTCGGCACAAGATTCTTCTTAATTCTCTTATGGGGGTATCTCCTTCGCTTGAGTAGTGGAATGAATGCACGGCTTTCATGTGCAAAGAACGTCCTCCTTGGTGGAAAATCGCCTCAAATACCACAGATTTGCGGCCCCATTACCATAAAATTTGGGCAACCTAAAGTCAAGTGGATACCCCCAATGCTCTTATTCTGAGCAAGATGGCAAGGAACAACGACCCGATAAAGGAGATTCTATCTAAATTAGGATGATAGATTTTGGCCTCTTTCCGCCTGTAAATGCAAAAATTCTTCTGCTCGGCGCAATACCTTCCGACTCTCTTTGTAAGTAATTTGCTTCAGGGCATCATCAAACGGTAATAACCGGTAATCAATATGCTCCACTGATAAGCGATACTCCTTGGTAAATGTGCGGCCAAGAAAATAGACGACCTTCTTCGCTACAAAATATTTCCCCCGATAGAAGTGATACGAAACTTCCTCACGGAATCCAGGAATAATCTCTGTCTCTTTAAGGCCTAATTCTTCTTCCGTCTCCCGCTGCGCAGCCTCTTTTTCGTCCTCCTCCGCCTCAATTTTTCCTTTGGCAAATCCCCAATGGGAACCATTTCTGTGACAGAGAATAACGTAATAACGGCTTTTCTTCTCATCCTGATAAAAGACAACCAGGCCGGCTGATCGCTCCTTGATGCGGGGTAACATTTTATAAAATAGACTACACCTTTAACTCTACTGAATTTAACACCTTTCGGGCGGGTTGATAGAAATTCCTATCCTTTCAAGTTACATCCTTAATTATTCAGACACCAAGGAACAGGAACGAGAAGTATAAAAACTTTGATTCTCGCACCCAGAACCTTTTTTGTGCCTGATTGGCTAAATATTTAGTATCACAGAATATTGAGCTCACGGTCATTTTTGTCGAAGATACGCGGATGGAGGCAAAGACTACGCATTTCGCGTAAAAGCACCAAGAACGATTCCGATAATCCGCTTCCACCAAGTTTCTCGCCTTTAAGGATCGCTTTATACAGCCGTGTTCTGCCTTGTGTATCATCGGATTTAAGAGTAAGCATCTCTTGCAGGAGAGAGGCAACGCCGTATGCTTGCAAAGCCCATACTTCCATCTCACCCAGTCGCTGCCCTCCGAATTGGGATTTTCCTCCCAGTGGTTGCTGAGTGATGAGCGCGTAGGGGCCAGTAGAACGGGCATGAATCTTCTCGTCAGCAATATGCTCCAATTTAAGAATGTACATATAACCAACACTGATCGGCCGGCTGAACGGCTTTCCTGTTCTGCCGTCATACAATGTGACCTTTCCATCGAGATTATCCCCTGCTGCTAATCCTGCTGCTTCGCGCAACTGATGTAGTTCGTTAAATATCTCGTCCTCTGACGCGCCATCAAATACCGGCGAAGCAGTGTAAACTCCCTTTAACTTGGCCAGCCAGCCAAGATTGAGTTCAAATACCTGTCCGAGATTCATTCGCGATGGAACTCCCATTGGGTTGAGCAGAATATCGATCGGAGTGCCATCAGGGAGAAACGGCATATCTTCCACCGGAAGAATTTTGGAGATTACCCCTTTATTTCCGTGCCGGCCAGCAATCTTATCTCCGACAGAGATCTTCTTCCGCTGAGCAATATAAATCTTAATTAACTCATTGACGCCGGCATCCAGTTCGTCACCACTGTCACGCGAAAATTTTTTGACTTTGATCACTTTAGCTATACCTGATATCGGAGGCATCCGCAGCGACGTGTTTCTGACGTTGCGTGACCGTTCTCCAAAAATCGCGCGGAAGATCTTCTCTTCCGGAGTAGGTTCAGATTCACCACGTGGAGTTATCTTTCCCACCAAGATATCACCAGTGCGGACAACAGTTCCTATCCGAACTATTCCCTCTTCATCCAAATTCTTTAAGTCTTCTTTGCTGATATTCGGGATATCAGCAGTAATCTCTTCTGGGCCAAGTTTCGTCTCTTCAGCCCTGATTGCAAACTCCTTGATTTGAATGGAGTCAAGCAGATCTTCGCGTACCAGTCGCTCGCTCACTAAGATTGCATCTTCGTAGTTATACCCTTCAAACGACATAAAAGCGATAACAAGGTTCGCTCCTAAAGCCAGTTCACCTGAATCACTCGACGGGCCATCGGCCAACACATCCCCTGCCTGCACTTTCTCTCCCTTTTCGACGATCGGGCGATGATAAAGGATCGTATCTTGATTGGAACGCTCAAAGTTCAGTAAATGATGGACATGTTTTTTTCGGCCGTACTTGACGACAACTGCTGACGCATCAACTTGCATGACCTTTCCTTTCCCTTTTGCCAATACAAGCATACCAGAATCGACTGCAGCTCGATATTCCATTCCAGTCCCGACGTATGGAGCTTCCACTTTAAGAAGCGGAACTGCCTGCCGCTGCATATTCGCTCCCATCAACGCGCGATTGGCATCATTGTGCTCCAGAAAAGGGATCAGCGCAGCAGAGACTCCGACAAGCGCTTGCGGTGAAATTCCAATATAATCAACTTGTTTTGGGCTTACCAGAAGAATCTTCTCCTGGCCGAATCGCGTCTCGATCCTTTCTCCTCGGATATATCCATCATCCCGTAATGGCGTCGTTGCCGGAGCGATATAGTATTTTTCTTCTTCATCGGCCATTAGATGCTCGATTTCATCAGTCACGTACCCATCTTTAACTTTACGATAGGGGGTCTCCAAAAAGCCATACGCATTGATCCGCGCATAGTTTGCAGGCGATGTAATCAGACCGATATTCTGTCCTTCCGGGGTTTCGATCGGACAAATGCGACCGTAGTGAGAAGAATGAACATCTCTCACCTCAATCTTGGCGCGCCGTTTTGTCAATCCCCCTCCTAAAGCGCTCATCCGTCGTTTATGCGTAAGCTCGGTAAGCGGATTCAATTGCTCAAGAAACTGGGAGAATCGACCGGTGTAAAAGAGCTGATTGATAGTTCCTTGCACAGTACGGGTAGAGATCAAACGTCTGATTGTATCTCGATCATCAAGTGCATATTTATTTAGTCTATCCTGCACAATACGTGCCATCCGGACAAGACCGGTCCGCAATGCGCTCCTTGCCAATTCCCCGGGAAGACGCACTCGCTTGTTGCCAAGATGATCCTTCTCATCCAAGATTGTCGGATCAGTAGGAGCACGTAAAAGGAGATCGAATGTCCGTAGAATATCTTCCGGATAGAGCACCGGTTGCTTTAAATCAAGACCGAGTTTGCGATTGGCTTTGAATCTTCCCACATCTGACAGATGATATGTAGCGGGATGAAAATAAAGCTTTTCTATGTACTCAGCAATCTGCGTTGGTGATGCTTGATCTGCAGGACGAAATCGACGATAAAGTGTGCGCAGCGCCTCTTCTTGTGTGTTGATCTGATCGGCTTCCAATGTTTTCTGTATATAGCGATCAACAAACTGTAAAGAAGATAATTTCAATTTCATAAGTTCAGGCAAAACCTCTGCCGATAGTTCTTCGCCAATTGTGAGAACAACCTTCTTGTTTGCCTTGACATCCATTGCCAAGCGATACCCAATGTACCTTTCCAATACTTCACTTGTCACCGGAGAGACGGCAAAGTTATAGCGTGTAATAATCTTCCTTTCATCCATTCCCAACGCTTTGAGCAGAACAGTTGCCAGTACTTTCCCTTTGCGGTCGAGGTTAGCCGTAATTCTCTCTCGGCGGGTCTCAAGGATGATTTCTAACCATGCTCCCAGTGCGGGGAGAAGATGCCCCCGATATTGTTCTTTATCTTCTTTGGTGAAATATACGCCTGGAGAACGCGTTAATTCATTGATTAACGTATTTTCCCTACCATTGATGATAAATGTATCACGATCAGTCATCATCGGCAGGTCCCCGATATAAATTTCCGTCTCTTTCACAACCTTGTCCGCCAATAAAAGACGGGCGGTGACGCGTAACGGCAAAGAAAAAGTAAGGCCTCTATCCTTGCACTCATATTCGCTGTATCGTGCTTCTCCGAGGTATGGATCGATAAATTCGAGCGTCGGAGCGTCCTTCCTCTTTCCTCGAATGGGAGATATATCGGCAAATGCTTGCTGGATGCCCTCGTTTAAAAATCTTTGGTAAGACTCCAGCTGATCGTGCAAAAAATGCGGTGGATCCATTGCTTCCCGCATCTGCCCGTAAATTTTTCTCTCTCTAACCTTCATCTCTCCTCCGTAGCGCTTGTTTACCGCCCTTTCTACCAGGTTAAGCACAATAGTTTAACGCAAAGTGCGAAGTGAGCATTCAGCCAAGCGCAAGTCTATGACCTACAAGCTAATGACTGAATGCTATCACTGGAGAACGCGCTCTCTGGGGCCAAATAAATACTCTCCACAACTAATCTGCTGGGTTGCTCTATCCATAACAGGCATGTGTCGCATCGTGTTGTATATGAGGCAATGAAAAATCACCCCTCAGCGCGCAATAAATACCTACCTGAGCTCCATTTCGGCACCCAAAGATTCAAATTTCTCCTTGAGGGTATTGGCCTCATCCCCATCGACTCCTTCCTTGATTATCGCCGGAAGGTTATCGACCAGTTCTTTACAATCCTTGAGTCCTTTGCCTGTTACTTCCTTAATCTGTTTGATGATCTGGATCTTCTTTTGGCCAGGATTCACCAAAACGACATTGTAGGCTTCTACTGCTGCTTCTTCTCCTCCAGCAGTACCCGGGGAACCGGCAACAGCAACAGGAGCCATTGCCGCGGCAGAGACGTTGAATCGTTCTTCGATCATCGTTACCATTTCAGCCAGATCCTTAACACTCATCTGTTCGATCTCTTGTAAGATCGCTTCTTTATCCATCTTTACTCCTCCTCAATTCTTGTCAATTAGGTTATTTAAGCGCGTTGGGTTAAGATTTTTCCTTCACGCTGTTAATTTCACGCAACACTATTGCAAGCTCGCGAATTTTCGCCTGCAACATCATGGCAAGCATCCGCATCGGGCCACTGAGCCGATTGGCTAAATTTGCCAACAATTCCTCTCGCGAAGGGAGTGCGGCATAATATGATATCTGATCAGGACCAAAGAACTCGCGTTCGTAAACTCCTACTGTCGGAACATACCGGGGGGTATGTTTTTTTCGATATTCCTCACAGATTCTAAAGACTAATGTTGAGCCATCATACCCAAAAGCAATTCCAATTGGTCCTGCGATATGATCTGCTACCTCTTTAAACCCGGCCTCTTTCGCAGCGATACGGGCCAATGAATTTTTTACTACGTAAAATTCAAGTCCTTCTTTACTGAAGCGCTGCCGCATCCCGACCATCTCATTGGCATTAAGCCCCCGGTAATCGACTAAGACCAGCGAATCCGTCTGTTCAAATTTCTGTTTGATAAAAGCTACCCGCTCTTGCTTCTCTTTTGTCGGCATCTTCCACCCCTTCGCATGCTTTACCCCTCTTTATTACTTAAGAGGCCCATTTTCTACTCATTCCCTTCTGCTATATTGACCAGTTCATCGATATTAACCGGAATCCCCGGCCCCATCGTCGATGATATAGTTGCTTTTTTCAGATATTTACCTTGAACCCCTTCAGTCGGTCGCCGCTCCAAAATTGCCTTTGTTATATCGAGCAGATTATCGCGTAATGCTTCCGGGGAAAACGATGTTTTTCCAAAAACAGCATGGATAATTCCATACCGATCACTGCGAAACTCCACCATACCACCCCGAATATCTGTAATTGCTACTCCGATATCTTTTGTGACTGTGCCTGTCTTTGGACTGGGCATCAACCCGCGCGGACCAAGCACACGTCCGAGCTTGCCCACCAGACTCATCATATCAGGTGTAGCAACGATTTTATCAAAATCAAACCAACCATTCTGAATCTTTTCCGCAAAGTCTTCTCCCCCGACATATTCGGCGCCTGCCTCTTCTGCTTCCGTATATTTTTCTCCTTTGGCAAAAGCGAGAACGCGCACCGTCCTTCCTGTTCCATGCGGTAATTTACAAGTACCACGGACAACAACTTGTGATGGTTTGATGGAAAGATTGAATGCTACTTCTGTTGTCTCATCAAAACCGGCGGTAGCCTGTTCTTTCAGCGTCTCTATCGCTTGATCCAACTTATAGATCAAATCAAGCTTTAATCCTTCCTGAGTTTGACTATATCTTTTACTTCGGCTCACTCTTTAATCACCTCGACTCCCATATTCTTTGCTGTTCCCTTGATAATTTCCATCGCAGATTCCAATTTGTAAGTATTCAAATCAGGAAGCTTGCGTTTCGCTATCTTTCGTACCTGTTCCATGGAAATCTTCCCTGCCTTAGTGACATTAGGTATAGCTGATCCTTTCTTGATCCCAGCAGCCATTTTAATCAATTCCGATGCCGGCGGCTGCTTGAGAATAAAGTCAAAACTGCGATCCATATACACAGAGATAACCACCGGGATAATCACTCCTGACTCTTCCTCTTTCGTCGCTTCATTGAACTTTTTACAAAAGTCCATTATGTTAAGCCGATGCTCTCCCAAAGCAGGACCGACCGGGGGCGCCGGAGTCGCCTGCCCGGCAGGAATGTGTAGTACTATTTTTGCGATAGCTTTCTTTTTTTTGGCCATTTTTTCTCCTCCACGCAGATCTGCCGCTGGTGCTTAACCTGTTATTATGTAACCGTACAGGAACAGAGTCAAGCAACCGCGAGCCGCAAAGATAGCGCGTTGAATATTGCACCTTCCAGGGCAGAGGGACATAGAGTTTAACCATCGCATTTCCCCATTTACCCCTTCACCACTTACCTTCGATCTTACTTTGCGGCTCTTATCGCGAACCTATAACCTTCTTTACCTTCCTGGTCAAACAGGTATCTTGCAACAACAAATTATAACTTTTCGATCCCTTCCAGCTCTAATTTAACTGGTGTCTCCCGGCCGAATATTTTAACCAGCACGGTCACTTCTTCTGCCTCTTTATCGATTTCCTTGATTGCTCCCGTGAAATCGGCAAATGGCCCTTCGACGATCTCTACTACCTCTCCGACATCAAAATCAATCTCAATCTTCGGACTACTTGATCCAACAGGAACTTCCAACAGCCCTGCTTTACGTTTGATCAATTTCATCTCCGGCCCTTCTTCGATCGGAGTCGGCCTAAAGTGTGATCCGACATACCTGATCGCCCCATTGACTCCAGCGATCAATTCGAACATATCTTTCTCTGCCAACCTCATACGGGCAAAGATATACCCCGGAATGAGACGACGCTTTTCGATCCGCTGGATCGAGACGATCCGTTTATCCTTATACTCCTTTACCTTTACCAAACCGGAAGCTCTTGCCGTCAGTACATCCTCTCGTTCAAGGAGATCGCCTTGCTTCAGCTCCATATCTTGCTTGAGTTTCACCATCCGTTTTTCCAGCAAGGTCATAGATCTGTTTTTCCCCTCAGAAAACGTGAAAGTAATACAGCTCACCTTGTCACGTAATACAATTTTCCCTTTATTTGCAACAATAAACCGCTCATCTTTGTCAGCCGTCAGGGGGACACCGTGACGAATTTTCTCTCCCACGCGGATATCACTCCTGATGCGTGTGCCCACTGGAATGAGATACTCCTCTTCATTCCGATTGGTCATCTCGACAATTACCCGCCCGAACAATTCCATCTTTTCGATCTGTCCATCTTTCCCCATATGGCGCGGCGGCTTCCGCGCAATCGGATCGTCGCGTAATATCCGTTCATTCGAGGTGATGAGGAGATCATATTCATAGGGGACACGATATTCAGTTCCAGCGCCATGACGACTCCGCGAAGTAATCACCTCTTCTACCGGAACGATAAATATCTCTTCCCGATCATCAATATTGAATATCTCGAATTCTTTCTCCCATCCATGCAATCTGACTTGCTCAGCAAGATGATCTTTGACTGTCAACTCAGAGCCGGCATAAGTCTGAATTGCATACCATTTTTTCCTGCGCATAAATTAAAGCTCCACTGTTGATAAAGATTGAGAAGTTAGATCAAATAAGGGTCACGCTGAACAATCAGGCGCTTAGATTCGCATCAAAGAAGCAATCATCGCCGCTATAATCGTATCTATTCCCCATAGATAAGTCGTCAAAATAACGACCAGCACCAAAATCAATATTGTAAATGATATCACTTCGCTCTTTTTCGGCCAAGAGACTCGGTTGATTTCTGTACGAACTCCTCTTATATAATCCATAATTCGAGCCACCATCACATCTCCTCCACCACCAAAAGAAAAGAATTTATCATCTTATTGCAGGCCCGGGAGGACTTGAACCCCCAACCTTCCGATTTGGAGTCGGACGCTCTGCCAGTTGAGCTACGAGCCTTAGGTCTGTAATTACACTTCTTTATGAAGAGAGTGCCGTTGACACCATTTGCAATATTTAGCGAGCTGCAATTTCTTTTGCGTATTAAGTTTATTCCGTTTTGTATGGTAATTCCTTCTTTTACACTCGCCACAGGCGAGCTCGACGTGAATTACCTGAGTCGCTTTCTTTGCCATTTATCGCTCTTATTTAGAGAACTTTAGTAATAACCCCGGCGCCGACGGTTTTACCACCCTCGCGAATAGCGAAGCGGAGGCCTTCTGACATCGCGATATCATGAATCAATTCGCCAATTACCTTGACATTATCGCCAGGCATTACCATCTCTACACCTTCGAGCAGGTTGACAGAACCGGTAATATCGGTGGTACGGAAGAAGAACTGCGGCCGATATCCGTCGAAAAACGGCGTATGTCGACCTCCTTCATCCTTTGACAGGATGTACACCTCAGCTTCAAATTTACGATGCGGACGAATCGAACCAGGAGCAGCAATAACTTGTCCCCGCTCGATATCATCCTTGTCGACTCCGCGCAGGAGAATTCCAACGTTGTCACCCGCAATTGCGTCATCCAATGTTTTATTGAACATCTCAAGGCTAGTTGCAACTGTTTTGATTGTCTGATCGCGAATTCCTACGATCTCTACCTCAGATCCCGGAGTAATCTTACCACGTTCAACCCGACCGGTCGCAACCGTGCCCCGCCCTTTAATCGAAAAAATATCCTCAATCGGCATTTGGAACGGTTTGTCTTCTTCTCGATCCGGCAGGGGAATATAATTATCTACTGCCTCCATTAATTCGATGATCGATTTAGAATCCTCGCCATCAAGCGCAGGATTACGTAATGCTTTAATCGCTGCTCCTTTGATGATCGGAATTTCATCTCCAGGGAATTCATACTCAGAGAGGAGGTCACGGATTTCCATCTCTACAAGTTCTATCAAATCAGGATCATCAACCACATCCACCTTATTCAGATAGACAACCATCGCTGGCACATTTACCTGTCGTGCAAGCAGAACATGCTCACGCGTCTGCGGCATTGGACCGTCAGCTGCCGAGACGACGAGAATCGCTCCGTCCATCTGTGCCGCACCAGTGATCATATTCTTGATGAAATCGGCATGACCAGGACAGTCGATGTGCGCATAGTGACGTTGATCAGTTTCATATTCAACGTGGGAGATAGCGATCGTTAAAATTTTCGTCTCATCACGCCGGCCGTGCGCTATACTTGCTTTCGCCACTGTATCATAGCTTGTCGCTTTTGACAGACCCTTTTCTGCCAATACAGTTGTAATTGCGGCGGTAAGAGTAGTTTTACCATGATCGATGTGCCCGATCGTCCCAACATTAATATGTGGTTTAGTTCTCACAAATTGTTCTTTTGCCATATTTAGCCTCCTCTTTAAGTTAACAGAAAGATATTACCTCCGTTTTTTCGGTTTTCAACATTAATAGCCCGCGGTCGGAATCGAACCGACGACCTCCCCGTTACCAACGGAGTGCTCTTCCGCCTGAGCTACACGGGCAACCTGTTAATTCTAACCGACGCCCGCTGCAAAAAGCAAATTATTCACGATCTTGCTTTGCTGCTGGTGGAGGGGGAGGGATTTGAACCCCCGTAGGTATCTACCAACGGATTTACAGTCCGCCCCGTTTGACCGCTTCGGTACCCCTCCAGGAAAATATGAGCCAGCGGCCAGAGTCGAACTGGCAACCTACTGATTACAAATCAGTTGCTCTGCCGAATTGAGCTACGCTGGCCAACTTTGTACTTAAAGTTTAACAGATTGATCTTATCCCTGTCAAGGCAAGGATTGATTTTCACAGAATAGAAGATTAAACTTAAAATTGGTTTGTAGTTTACAGTTTAAAATGGGCTCCTCGCGCCCCCGTTGCGGCAGCTTGAGAGAAAGGCTGAAAAGATGGGGCACTCGTAAAGAGGCTAAAAATGACAGAAAACAAGAAGATAGAGGTCATCTCTATATTACATCCTTAACAAGAGGTCAGATAATGAACTGCCTGATGGACATAAGACCGTTTACCAAATTTGATTTTGGTCCTACCCATCCCTTCAAAATCTATCGCCTGGAGTTAACATATAGACTGATTGAGGCTTATAACCTGATCGACCTGCCGCAAGCCTATCAGATAGCGCCGCGGTTGGCCACAGAAGAAGAGATGCGCTCATTTCACAGCGAAGGATATTTAGAAGCGTTGCGCATAGCTGACGGTGGAATATGGAATCCTAATCTGATACCGCATGGTTTTGGAACCGGAGACAACCCTGTGTTCCCTGGAGTCTACGAATGGGCGTCGCTCGTTGCCGGCGCATCGATTGCTTCCGCTGCCCAGCTGAGTAACGGAAAAGCAAATGCAGCGTTTAATTTCGCTGGTGGTCTTCACCATGCTATGCCGACACGAGCATCCGGGTTCTGCCATATAAATGACGCGGTATTAGCAATCAATAAATTATTAGAACACTATCAACGAGTCGCTTATATTGATATTGACGCCCACCACGGGGACGGGGTTCAACATGCGTTCTATTCTACTGATCGTGTCATGACAATTTCGATCCATCAAAGTGGCGATTACATATTTCCCGGCACAGGATTTCCACACGAGATCGGCAATGGAGCGGGGGAAGGATTTGCAGTGAACATACCCCTCCTTCCCGGAGCCGGCGACAGCGCTTTTAAGTTGGCAATGGAAGAAGTGATCCTTCCGCTGATCGACGCGTATGATCCGCAAGTCATCGTCACACAACTTGGCGCTGACGCATTGCCAGGAGATATGATCGCTTCTTTAGCGATGAGCTTGCATGGGTTTGAACGAACAGTGCAGACTTTCAAAGATCTCGGGCGACCATGGCTGGCGCTCGGCGGAGGTGGATATGATATCGGAAATGTCGTGCGGGCATGGACGCTCACCTGGGCAGTGATGAATGATGTTGCAGTTGACGAGGAAATTCCTCCCGCCTGGAGAGCGATGGCCGCTCGCTGGGGAGTCGACGTTACGAACTTACGAGAAGGAGATTATGAGACATTGCTCGATCCGGCTCCCAACCGTATTTTGGCGGATTTAGAGCGAGTAATCGCTCACCTGCGGCGGCATCTCTTTCCCCTCCATAACCTTAGTTAGGGGTAGTTTTAGCCGCGAAAGACAGAAATCAGCAGCAAAAGTCAAGTACAAACAGAGAATTTAAAATAGTATAGGAATTTCCATTTTGGGCGGCTTCTGAAGAGG